>PLAY01000192.1 GCA_003134375.1 Limisphaerales bacterium
TGTCTGCGCTACATCAAAGTTGTAACCGCTCTAACTGAAACCGTTGGCTAGTTTCAAGTCCGGCTCAACTCCTGCCACAGATGCGCGCTCATGGCCTGGCCTTTGGCGAAACAATCGAGATTGAACTTTTCGTTCGGAGAATGCGCGTTGCCGTCCGGCAGGCCCAAACCCAGGAGCAGCGAATCCGCGCCGAGAATTTTTTTGAAATCGTTGACGATGGGAATCGAGCCGCCTTCGCGCATCAGCACCGGCGGACAGCCGAACGCCGCTTCGAGCGCGCGCAACGCCGCCTGCGCCTCGCGGCTTCGCGGTGACACCAGATACGCCTCCGCACCGTGACCGGCCTCGATTTCGAGCCGCACCGTCGGCGGACAGATTTTTTTGATGTGCCGACAGACGAGTTCGCGAATCTTCGCCGGTCTTTGGTTCGGCACGAGGCGGCAGGTGATTTTCGCCCGCGCCCATGCTGGCACAATCGTCTTGCTGCCTTCACCCTGGTAGCCGCTCGTCAGGCCGTTGATCTCAAACGTCGGGCGCGCGCTGCGCTGTTCGGTGGGCGTGAAGCCGCGTTCGCCGAATAATTTTTTGACGCCGAGCAATTTCTGCAGGTCGCAATCCTTGATGGGCAGCCGGGCGAATTGTTTCCGTTCGTAAGCCGACAGCGGGGCGACGTCGTCGTAGAAGCCTGGAATGGTCACGCGGCCGCCGGCGTCGCGGAGTTGCGCGAGCAGCCGGGCGAGGGCCATCGCCGGATTTTCCACGGACCCGCCGAATATGCCGGAGTGCAAATCGCGCGCCGGGCCGCGCACCGTGATTTCAAACGCGATGATGCCGCGCAGCGAATAAGTCAGCGCGGGATGTTTGGGGCTGGGAATGTCGGTGTCGGAGACGACCACGGCATCGCAGCGCAACTCCGCGCGGTGCGTTTTGAGAAATTTCGCGAGGCTCACGCTGCCGACCTCCTCCTCGCCTTCGAGGACGAACGTGAGGTCGCAGGGCAGGGGAGTGCCGGTTTGGAGATAGGCCTCGACGGCTTTCAAATGCGCGAAGTTCTGGCCTTTGTTGTCCATGCTGCCGCGGGCGTAAATCGAGCGGCCCACGATGCGTGGCGCGAACGGCGGTGTTTTCCACAATTCGAGCGGCTCCGGCGGCTGCACGTCGTAGTGGCCGTAAATCATGAAGTGCGGTTTCCCGCCTTCGCTGCGCTTCGGCGCGGCAAGTCTTGGGGTCTTGGCGACGACGATGGGATGGCCGGCGGTGGGGCACAGGCGCGCGTCGAGGCCGATGTGCCGGCAATGGTTCACGAGCCAGCCGGCGCAGGCGCGCATGTCTTTTTTGTGTTGCGGCTGGGCGGAGACGCTGGGGAAGCGGAGGTAATCGCACAATTCAGCCACGAAGCGGGCCTGGTTGCGTTTCAGGTAATCGAGCACGGCTTGCATGGCGTCTAGTTAATCCGCGAACGGTGCGCTTGCCAAAACAAAACTTGCCGGCCACCGCCTGAAAATTTCGCGGAGCTTGACTTTCGACGGCGTTGATTGAACCTATGGCTGTCAGGTGTGACGACAAACGATGAAATGTCCACATTGCAATCATACATTCGCTTTGACCTGGAAGGAATATTTTCTAGAAATTTTGGGGTGCCATGACTGTGTCGCCTGCAAACGCCGGTTCAAACTGTCATTCTCGTGGTTGTATCTTGCCATCACGGTGCTGATGGCGTTGATCATTGGCGGGCTGGCAACGTTCCTAATCGTCCGCTGTACCCACTCCCGGGTGATGGCGGTCGTCGGCAGTTTGGTCATCGTCCTGGTCGTTTTATTGCCGTTGGACCGCTGGCTGGATGATAACTGGCGAAAGTCAGCGCCGCTCGAACCGGATAAACCCGAAAGCTGAAATTTAGCCCGGTGCAGGCAGCAACGTGAATTATTCGTTATTTTGACAACATGAAACCTTCCGAACTATTTGGCGTGGTCGTCCGGACGATCGGTTTTTTGGTCATCCTCTACGGCTTGTGGAACGTGTGGGCGGGCTTTGAAAACATTTTTGAAAATATCCTGCCCACGAATGAAAGCGGCGATGCCGACCTGCCTTCGTCTCTTTCTTATTTCGCGTTTGGTGTTCCGGCACTGGTGCTGGGGACCGTTTGTTTCTTCCTTGCCGACTGGATTGTCAAACTGGCTTATCGGGATTCTTCCCCATAACGCGGCACGCCTGCCAAAAAAACCCGCCGGCAAATTCAGCGCCGGATTGAGGCAGGGCCGCTCAAGTACCGGGGATTTTTATCTCATTCTTTGAGCGTCATAAGCGTTGGGCTGTAAACACAAGTCAGTGCGCTGCCGGATGCGCCAAAAAAAGATCCCCGCACTCCTGCGAGGATCTTTTGGAAGCTTTCGCTTCCAACCCACTTAACCCACCAAACCAAATCCTGGCGCGACGACTGTGGATAATGAACAGTTCGGCCAGCCTGTTTTTATCAGCGATAATAATGCCAATGAAGGGAGCAAAAATACGATATTAATCCGCCTGTGTCGCCAACACCCCAACTGATTCATGTAGATTATGACTGTTTTTTTATCCTTCAATTACCGTGAGTTGGGCTTCATTTTGGGCAAAAACAACCTCCCCAAACACTCTTCAAGTGTCCACTTTTTGGCATACATGCATCAAATTGGGGCGTTGCCACCCTTTTGCGAACAGGAAATCCTTGTTCCACAGCAAGAAGGCTTTCGTGATGCGCTCTCGATGATTCCTGCCGAAAGGGCATGAATCGTTGCCCCTGTCCGGCGAATTGCCTTACGCGCGTTACAATTTTTATCTGGTTAAATTAAACGTTCCGGTACAAACTCCGTTATGAAGAATAGCAAGCCAACGCGCCGAATCAGTCTTCAACCGCTGGAAACCGGCCAAATCTGGCGCATGTCGGAATTAAATCTCAAGGTGGGACTTGTTGGCAAATTGCTGGTACATTACAAACTCGCCAAGCCCGATGCCGTCCGGACCCAGACTTCGGTCAGCGGCAAGCGGGTCGTGGAGAAATATCTGAAAAAGAACAAGGCGGTCTTGATTCAAGAATAACCTGCAAGGCCGGCTTGCCGTTTTTGCCGGCAAATTTCCCTTTCTTAAATCACCTTGCGATTTAACTGGTTCAATTGAAAGTTCCGGTGCAAACTCCGTTATGAAGAATAATAAGCCGACGCGCCGCATTCGCCTTCAACCACTGGAAACCGGACAAATCTGGCGAATGGCAGAATTGAATCTCCGGGTGGGGCTCGTTGGCAAATTGCTGGTGCATTACAAACTCGCCAAACCTGACGCCATCAGAAGCTCCAACTCCTGCAGTGGTATATCCACCGTTGAGAAATATCTGAAAAAAAACAAGGCGATCCTGGTTTCTGCCTAGAGGGATTCGGGTTCACGCGCTGGCCATATTCTGGTGGATAAGGAATCGAGCGCGCAATACGGTCGTTTTCGTGGGAAAAATCAAACACCGCTTTTGCAATTCACTGACGGGTTATTTCTGCGCAACGACGGCTCACGTTTCCCATCAATTGCCTCTGGCTGATTTCGCCTGCTTTCGGACGGCGGCCATGGTCGCATCAACGGCCTTGATCTGTTCGGGGCTGAGTCCGGTCTGCGCCCGCAACTGTTCGAGGGTGGCAAGGGCTGATTCAAAATCGTTCCCGTTGATTTGGGCGGAGGCGAGGTCCCACGCTTGCTTCGCCGGTGGAGTGGCGGAATTGAAATCGTCCAGGTGTGCCGCAGCCACCGCCACCGGGTCCTGATGCTTCTCAACGCTGGCGCAGCCCGGCAGCGTCACCCAGGCGGCGAAGGCCAGCAGGGCGGCGAGACAGAACCGGCCAGCCTTTTGGGGCAGTTTCATTTTTCTCATTCCTAAATTGGCGATCACGGTTTGTACATCGGCTCAATGTCCGGTGCGAAGACGGTCGGCTTGGGTTTCTCGCCGTTGACGGTGTTGATGATGAGGTCGTCGAACAGCGCAGTGTTCCGGGCGTCATTGTCTCCGCCCGTGACCAGGCCCGCCAAGCCGCTGGCATAGGTCGTATCCTTCGCCGTCAGCACCCGCTGGTTATCAACGAAGCCGGTGAGGGTTGCACCGGAGAATCGCAGCTTCAAATTGTGCCATGGCTGCGGTTTGAAATCCGCCGCTTTTCCCGTGGCCAATACTTTACCCGGAGCACCGTTCGTGGCTTGGTTCGCCGCGAAGAGCGCGCAATCGCCGCTGGCATACAATCGCAGGTAATAACCTTTGGGATTGCAGCCCCAACCATTGCCGGTGTTGTTGATGCGGCCCATGACTCCGGCCCACCCGCCCGCATCCAGACAGATGTCCGCGGACACCTCGTAGTCCTTCCAGTTGCGGTCGCCGAGGATGGTGTAAGGCATCCACTCGGGAGCCCAGCTCTGGGCTTTGGCGCCAATGACCTGTCGCAGGCATTTTCCTTTTCCATCCGGACGATCCGCAATTTCAAACCCGCCAGAAATGTCCGCCGTATAATGAGGCAAATAGCCCCAGGATTTTGGATTCGAGTACTGATCGAAGGTTTCGTAATACGGGAGGGGAAAATCCTTCGCGGCAGGAACATCGGAGAACGAACCTTTCTGCTGCCCGGTCGTGGTCGAAATCGAATAAATGGAGTCCGGTTCGAGCGTCACCGTGAAGGCGCCATCCGCCGGCACAATATCGGCAAGCCGCACAAACTGCTCCCTCTGGTCGCTGCGCCATACGCAAAGCCTGCCCTTGGATAATCCGCCTTCAATCCGGAACGTGAGCTTTTGGTCTGCCGCTGCGCTCTTGGTCTCAGCGATGACACTGTAGTCGCCGCCCGAAGTCAGCGTCACAAAACTTCCGCCCCCGGACAAATTTCCGCACGCGCCGTTCAGATATTTCCAGCCGACGGCCGAAAACTGGCAGTAGTGCGCATAAGCCCAGAGCGCCGGATTGACGACATAATTTCCGCTCCAGGGCGAAGCCGCCACCATCATCGTCACGTCATAATACGGCTCAATGGGATACGTGGAGGCGACCAGATACCAGCAGACGATCTTCGTGACGTCACTCGCGATGTAATTCTGGTTGAAGACGTGGATGAGACTGATCTCGCAATCGAAGCCTTTCTTGTAAACGTGCTCTTCCGTGTTCCAGATCGGCTTGCCGAGCCGGCCGGCCAATGTTTTGATCGCAGCCGGAGTCGGGACTTCAAACATGGTATGATTGCTTAAGATGTCCACCGCGTCTTTCAGCCCGGGATCGGAATCGAGGTCCCGGCACCAGTCCCACTTGGTCTTGCCCCAGTTGTCAAATCCATGCACCTGAACCTTGTTCAGCCCGGAGCGGTTCAGGGTGCTTCGCAATTTCTTGACGAAGTCCTCGTTTACGCCGCGTTCGTTACGGCAGCCGATGGCGTCGAGGTTGAGGCCGTAAACCTGCCTGAGGCCCTGGACCCATTTCACATAGTAGTCGCACATGTCCTGCGACCAGAAATTGTTGTTGCCCACCCAGCCCGGACAACTCCAGGCGACGCCATCGAGCGTGAGGGCGGGATTCCGTTTTTTCGCCTCCCGCATCAGCCACCACTCGTAGCCCCGGCTGTAATTCTCATCCTGCCGGGAATGCATGTGGCTCAATTCCGAACCCTGCGTTGAATTGCCGTCGCCGGGAACCTCGACGAACAGGGCGGACATGGACGCACCGAATTTCGGCTTGAAGAGCAGGTCGAGAATCTGGCTGCGCTGCGACTCGGGATAATCCTTCAGCAACACCGACGTGGCGCCGCCGCCGCTCACCGCGCCAATGCCGTCAAACCGTTTGCCGCCGGCATTCCCGTCCAGAGTGACGGTCTGATCCGCCGCCGCGGACAACGAGGTGGCAACGACAGCAGCCAGAAGCAAATTGCGCAAAGAAATTCCGGCGTTCAGCGAATTCACAGGGTACAGTTTCATATTACAGGTGCTTGACCAGCCCGGAAGAAAGCTCTTGCCGCCAACAGGGCGACCGTAGAAGAAAAACCTGCCAGAGCTTTGTTTCCAATCCAAATGCCGGTGGTCGTAAGAAAATACCAATAACGACTGGCTGTCAATGTCAGTTCATTCGCACAAATCTGCCGCGAGACGCTTTTCTGTAGCGCAGGTTGGCAACCTGCTGTATCCGCCGACTGGCAGTCGGCGGAATGTCGGATTCTGGAACAGCGGCGGATTGCCAATCCGCGATACAGCAGACTGCCAGTCTGCGCTACGTCGGTTACAGCTTCGCCGCACCAAGTTTATCGCGGTCATATTTTGAGTTCTGCCCATCAAATTTTCTTTTCTTCATCCGTTTTCCAGTTATCCTTGTTTCCCTTTTGGGAGGGTTGCCGTGTCGGCGACCCTGAATAATTTTTGGGACGGCGACATGCCGTCCCTCCCGACGGGTTTTTGTAAATGGACGCAGTTCACATACGCAATTTCAGCATCATCGCCCATATTGACCATGGGAAGACGACGCTTTCGGACCGCTTGTTGCATCGCACCGGCACCATCGCCACCCGGGACATGGAGGCGCAATTGCTTGATTCGATGGATTTGGAGCGCGAGCGCGGCATCACCATCAAGGCGCATCCGGTTACGATGCGTTACACGGCGCGCAACGGCGAGACTTACGAACTGAACCTGATTGATACGCCGGGGCACGTGGATTTTTCCTACGAAGTGTCGCGCAGCTTGAGCGCGTGCGAAGGGGCGCTGCTCATCGTGGACGCGGCGCAGGGCGTCGAGGCGCAAACGGTCGCCAACGTCCACCTGGCGATGAAGCAGAATCTAACCATCATCCCCATCATCAACAAAATTGACCTGCCGCATGCGAATGTCCCGGAGACCCGAAAACAGCTTGAGGACATTCTGGCAATTCCGGGCGACACGGCGATTCTGGCCAGCGCCAAGGAAGGGATTGGCATTGATGAAATTCTGGAGGCGATCATCGAGCGCATTCCGCCGCCGAAGCCGACCGGCGCGCCGTCGGTGCAGGCGCTGGGCTTCGATTCCTATTTTGACACTTACAAGGGCGTTGTCACGCACGTGCGCGTGTTCAACGGCGAGCTGAAGGCGGGAATGCAGGTCAAGTTGCTGCACTCCGGCAAAACGGTCGAGGTGAAGGAGGTGGGCAGCTTCAATCCGAAGCCTTACGTGCGCGAGAAATTGGAAGTGGGCGAGACGGGTTATTTCACCGCAAACATCAAAAGCCCGAAGGAAGTGAAGATGGGCGACACGGTGACGGATTCGCGGAATCCCTCGCCGATGCTGGCGGGGTTCAAGGAGATTCATCCGATGGTGTTCAGCGGGATTTATCCCATCAACACCGGCGATTACGAGCATCTCAAGGCGAACATGGGCAAGTTGCAGCTCAACGATTCGGCGTTTGTTTATCAGTCGGAAACGTCGGTCGCGCTCGGCTTCGGTTTCCGTTGCGGATTTCTCGGTTTGTTGCATCTGGAAATTGTGCAGGAACGGCTGCGCCGCGAATACGGCATGGACATCATCGCAACGTATCCGAGCGTGGTGTATCGCGTAACGATGAACGACGGCGTCGTGAAGCAAATTGACAACCCGGCTTTTTTGCCGGAACCGAATTACATCCGAAAAATCGAGGAGCCGATGGTCAAGGCCTTTGTCATTTGCCCGAACGAAAACATCGGCGACATGATGGCGTTGATTTCCGAGAGGCGCGGCGCGGTGGACCAGACGGAAACGCTCGACGTGCGGCGGGTCATGCTGACGGGTCTGTTGCCGTTGAATGAAATCCTGATTGATTTCCATGACCGCATCAAAAGCATGACGCGCGGTTATGGTTCGATGGATTACGAACACGCCGATTATCGGGAGTCCGACATGGTGAAGCTCGACCTGCTCGTCAACGGCGAGTCCGTGGACGCGTTTTCGTGCATCGTGCATTGCGACAAGGCGGAGGGCCGGGGACGCGTGCTCGCGGCCAAGCTCAAGGAAGTCATCCCGCACCAGCAATATCAGGTCGCCATTCAGGCGGCCATCGGCGGAAAAATTGTCGCGCGCGAAACGGTCAGCGCCTTCCGCAAGGACGTGACGGCGAAATGCTATGGCGGTGACATCACGCGCAAACGCAAGCTGCTGGAAAAGCAGAAGGAAGGCAAAAAACGCATGAAAGCGTTCGGCACGGTGAACATTCCGCAGGAAGCATTCATCGAGGTGTTAAAAGCATGAAAACGAGTCGAGAGTCGAGAGACGAGGGTCGAGGGCTTGATGGGCGCACCTTGTCACACTTACATTTTTTCCTCCCTCTCCGCCCTCAAGGAGGAGCGGGGCGGGGTGAGGAGGCCAATGTTGACGAACACGACCCCCTCGCCCCAGCCCTTTCCCCGCTTGGGCGGGGCGAGGGAGTTGTTTCCGTTTGGTGCGGGAGTCAAGATGCCCCTGCGCTTGACGGCAGCTCGCGTTCGGGTTTGATTTCCTGCGCTCGTCTCTCGACCCTCGACCCTCGACCCACTTTATGATTTTACGCTGGTTCTTTTCCTCAACCGTTCGTGAGGCGTGCGCGATGCGGAAGCATGTGCAACACCTGTTGAACGCGCAACGCGATGTCCTGACGCCGCCGGCGATTGGCGCGGTGGAGCGGGCGATGAACCAGTTGCGGGACACCGTCGCGGCGGGAGAAAACATCGGCAAGATCCGGATCAAGATGGACGAGCTGGACTTCGCCGCGAACAAGTGGCTCAAGCCATATCCAAACGCCCTGTGGCGCGAAAATGTCGAAGTCATCCTCGTGGCGGTGGCCGTGGCGATGGCCATCCGCACCTTCTTCGTGCAGCCGTTCAAAATTCCGACCGGCTCAATGCAGCCCACGTTGTATGGAGTAGTGTCCACGCCGGATTACACGCGTGCTTACGCTGAAGCCCAATATGGCATGGAAGATCAGGCAAAAGCTGATTCCCAAAAGCAGTTGCAGTTGCAAAAATCCATGCTCATCCCGGCTGGATGGGAACGCATCAAGGAATGGTTCCAGGGAATTTCCTATGTCCGCGTTGTCGCCCAAGCCAGCGGAACAATTGACGGCAATTCCGTTGGGCCGATGCACCGCTTTTTGATTTTTAATCTGTGGCAGTCATTTTGGATCGGCGGGGTTGAACATACCATGTGGTTACCGCCTGATTACGGTGAAGAGGATTTGCCGCACCGCGCCGGCATGTTTCCTGGGCGCGAATATCACAAAGGCGACGATGTGGTGAAACTTCGCGTCAGTGCCGGCGATCATTTGTTTGTGGACCGGCTTACTTACAATTTCCGCAAGCCTGAACGCGGCGAGATCATCGTTTTTGACACCCACGGCATTGATCGTTTGCCACCAGACCAGCAAAACACATTTTACATCAAGCGCCTCGTGGGACTGGGAGGTGAGACGCTCGCGTTGGCTCAAGATTACGAAGCGGCTGGGGTACCGCAATTTGGCGGCGAGCCCGTGCCGGTCGGACACCTTGTCGTGGATGGCCAGCCGCTGTCCGCGTCCACCCCGCATTTCGAAAATCTTTATTCATTTTCCGGCGTGCCGCCGGGAACCAAGACCCTGCGTTACCAGGATAACCAGTATTACGGTCACGCTCTAATCAAAGCACTGGAACCGGGCCGTGAATTTCAAGTGGAGACAAATCATTATTTTGTGATGGGCGATAATACCATGAACAGCTCTGATTCGCGTTTTTGGGGAGATTTCTCCGGCGGCCAGGTCATCGGCAAATCCTTCTTTGTTTATTGGCCAATCACCAAACAGTTCGGTTGGGGGAACCAATAAAACATGACCAGTGGCAGATGGCAGGATTGCCGGCGCCTGGTTCAGGTCACACGCCACCCGTCAACTGTCACACCTCATAATTTTACGGAGAGCATGAATAAAGGCTGAGGGTTGAGCCGTCTTCGCTCCACTTCGCCGTGCCAAGAAGTCGAAGGACGAGGGCTGGGGATCGGCCGGCGGCCCAATTTGTTTTGACTCTCAACTCTCAACTCTCAACCATCAACCATGTTTTTGCGCTGGTTCATTTCCCCGACCATCCGTCAGGCATGCACGATGAGCAATCACGTACACCGGTTGCTGTCCGCGCAACGCGACCTGCTTTCGCCGCAGGCGGCTGCCGCCATGAAGCTGGCGATGAACGAGCTGCAGAAGACGATTGCCGAGGGAACGAACAAAGACAGGATCCGGCTCAAGATGGACGAGCTGGACTTCGCCGCGAACAAGTGGCTCAAGCCGTATCCGCACGCCGTGTGGCGCGAAAACGTCGAGGCGCTGCTCGTGGTGATCGCCGTGGTTGTGGCCATCTACACGTTTTTCCTGAAATCGTTCAAAATCCCGACCGGTTCGATGCAGCCGGCGCTTTATGGGGTCACTTCCTTGCCCGACTTCAGCCGCGTCATCTTCAATTCAGAAGACAAAGCCAAAGTCCAGGCCCAGATTAATGAACAGCTAAAGCAGCGGAACAGCTTGAGCATTCCGACCGGCTGGGAACGTATTAAAGAATGGTTTGAGGGAATTTCTTACCTGCAGGTTGTGGCGGAAGGGGATGGGGAATTGCAAACCATCGAACCGCCAGTTCGCTTTTTGATCTTCAACATCAAACAAACCCTTGTAATTGGCGGACATGCTCAAACCGTCTGGTTTCCCCCCGATTATGGTGAGCAACCCTTGGAAGCGCGGGCTGGTTTTCGCGTGCGCGCAAGTCGTGACCAATATATTAATTTTTTTGAAGGACACATTTTTCACCAGGGCGAAGACATCATCAAAATGAAAGCAAGCGCTGGTGACCATTTGTTCGTTGACCGGTTCACTTACAATTTTCGCAAACCGGGCCGCGGCGAGATTGTCGTCTTTCAAACCAGGGGCATCCAGCACCCGATGATGCCGCAGGATCAATTTTACATCAAACGGCTGGTCGCACTGCCCGGTGACCGCGTGCAAATCGGCGACGACCGGCATTTGGTAATCAACGGGCAGCGGCTGGACGCCTCGACACCACACTTTGAGAATGTGTATTCCTTCGACCCCAGGCAGCCGCCGCGCGAGAGCGAGTTTTCCGGCCATCTGAACGGAACAACCGCGGTGCGATACAATATTCCTCCGGGACTTGGCCTCGCGCCGCTGTTTCCGGACGCGGAAACGGTTTATACGAACGAACTGGTGGAAATTGGGATGAATGGCGGTGAAACGAAAATTGCCTCCGGCATGGTCATGGGCGACAACACCTGCAACAGCTTCGACTCGCGTGCCTGGGGCTCGTTTCCGGCGGACAATATCATTGGCAAATCCTTCTTCGTTTACTGGCCCATCACCAAACGGTTTGGTTGGGGAAATCAATAACCCGCGCAAGAAAAAATGAACGCCGCGAACAGCGAAACGGTTTTAATCACCGGCGCGTCGTCGGGAATCGGGCTGGAACTGGCGCGGTGCTTTGCCGCGGACGGATGCCGGCTGGTGTTGCTCGCCCGCAACACCGAAGCGTTGGAAACGCTGGCCAAAGAATTGTGTCAGGCGCACAAAATTGAAGCACTCGTTTTGACTGCCGATCTTTCCCTGCCCGAAACTCCGGCGCACATTTTCAAGGAATTGCAGGGCAGGGGAGTCAGGGTGGACGTTTTGGTCAACAACGCCGGATTCGGCGCGAACGGCGCGTTTGCCGGGTTGCCGCTCCAACGGCAGCTCGAAATGATTCAAGTCAACATCACCGCGCTCACGAACCTGACGGGGCTGTTTCTTCCGGGCATGATCGAACGCCGGCGCGGCGGCGTGCTCAACGTCGGTTCGTTGGCCGGATTCCTGCCCGGCCCCGGCATGGCGGTTTATTACGCAACCAAAGCCTACGTGCTTTCATTCACCGAGGCGCTCGTGGAAGAACTCATCGGCACAGGAGTGACGGCAACGGCGCTTTGTCCCGGCCCGACGGCGACCAATTTCGGCAACGTTTCGCACGGCCAAAAAATGCGGCGGCTTAATACGCCCAAAATGCCGGCGGCAACCGTTGCGAGTTATGGTCATCGAGCTTTTCGCCAGGGCAGATTGCTGGCCATTCCCGGCTGGCAATACCAGGTTCTCCTTTTTCTGGTTCGAATCCTGCCGCGTTGGTGTGTGCGTAAATTGGCCGGATTATTCAACCGTACAATGGAACCGGTTTAAAATTGGACTGATTTCACGCATGGATAGTTCCGCCTTCATTCGCTCGCGCACGGGAATACTCCTTTTATCGGCCACTTTGATGGTGGGCGCAGTCATCGCCTGGTTTGTCCTTGGCCCAATGAAGGCGCGCAGGGAGGCACGCGATTTTGCCGGTCAACTCCAGACGGCCATTGCCCAACAACAGGCGCATACAGTGGAAAAGTTGCTGGAACGAGTCCGCACGGAACAACGTTTGTTAAACACGGGCAGTGTCCAGCTGGCGGTTGCCGCCGCCGGGACTTTTTTGCTCAAGGAGCACGCTTTGTTAAAGAATTATGAAGCCGCCTTTGCCAATATTCCCCAAAAAATCACGGGCGAGCCTGACGTGGCCCAATTGGCCGGCATTGCCGGCCAGCTCGCCACGGTGCGTAATGCCTTGAATGCACTGGCCCCGGATTTAAAAACAGAAAACGAGCCCGGCTTTCAGGCTTTGGAGACGCAGTGGCAGAAATTCCTGTCCCAGAACAGCCTGGTCGTCAACAACCTCCTCGATCAGTGGATTGCCACTGCCGAAAAGCAGTGCAACGCATTGGATTATCGGTCGTCTCCGGAAAAATCCGCCGCCCAGGTGACCGCACTCTCCGGGCTGGTGCGGAAAATCAACGATTGCGAGTCTGAATTTACAAATTATTTAAGCCTTCGTGGCGACCTCCTGGAACGTTCGATCGCTGTGCGTGCCCGGCTGGCAGCCTGTGATCGGGAGCTTAAAAAAATTGACGACGGCATGGCGGCATTGCGGAGAGCCGGCATGGTCAAGGAATTTTCCGATGCCATCAACCTGATTGCTTCCTCGGGATTTTCCAATTCGCCTCCGGCGACCGCTGCTTCAGCCGTGCAATCCCTCGATGTGAGCGATGAAACCACCCTCCGCATTCTACTGGGAACGACCAATGCGGGCACCTGGGCCTGCTTGAAGAGAGAAACCGGGCGTTTTGTCCCGGAAGCGGTGATGCCCGCCGAGCGGTTGATTCTCCAGCAATTCAATAATGACCCCGCCATCAGTTCGAACCACCGGCGTTATTGTCTTTGGCTGGATCCGGATGGAACGCAAACCGTGGAATGGATTACCGTTGGGCCTTTTTACAACACGCTTGGTTGGAAGCAGATCAAGGCCTGGGCGCCATCCAGGTTTTCGACCATCGTTCAGTTTAAGGACCGGGATTATGGTTTCTTTGATGGTCAATACCGGCTGTCCCCGACCCAGCTTGTCTATCGCGTTGAAGATCTTGGCCATCTTCAAGAGACCGCCGCATTTTATTCTGTTGGTCTGGAGAAGGTATTATCGGGCAATAATTCCTACGCCAGCCCGCTGCTTGAAGTTCTGGATTCAATCAAGGATTCGCAGGCCGGCTCGCCGCTGTTCCGGGCCTGGCTTTTTCTGCGCCTGACGGATCTGATGAAATGCCAGCCGGATGCCTGGGGACTCAACTTCTGTCCAGCCGTCAGCGCGGATCAGGTTCAAATTGAAAAAATCACCGGCGGACGGCTGGACGATGGCGATTGGTTTGTTCCCGCGCGAGTCAATTCCCACGGCAAAAAGTTGGAGCAGTTTTTTGACTCTAAAAAATCAGTCTCCTACGCGAAACAAGCTGCGGGTTTGTTTGCGCTGGCACATGCCGCGGCACAATCCGGTCTCCGATATGCCGGCTTCGTCGGTTTGGACGGCAAACCAAACTTTGTCGGGAGTTCCGGCCCGGAAGAGATTTGGGGTTACAATTCCAGTCACAGCCAACCCGTGTTGCTGGCCATGAAGGCTGGTGCGAGCTCATTCCAGGAGCCGGCCATGCCTCTGTCACCGATCTTCACCCTTGGAAGGCCGAGCAGGGAATTCCTCGCCGATGTGGGGGTCAATCCGGAGGATCCATGTTTCCGGGATGTGTTGCCGCCGCTTTTTCGAACCTCAACGCGAAAACAACCCTGAGCACTTGAGCGGTTTGGGAATCGCCTTACAAGGGGTGGGTTTTTCGAGACGATACGATTTGGGAGCCGGGTTTAATGACTGATAAGCTTGAATGTTGGGAAAATCCGTTCTAAAGCGGGATTGTCAGCGCTGAAAACACGGAATAGACACGTGTCAAATTTGCCGGGGAGGAATTGAGCCTATAGTCACAAAATCTTTTCCTTGATCGTAATTCGCAGGTCTGATTTCATAAGCTCATGGTAACAGAATTGATTCGGGTTCGTAAGACCGGCGTGCCCGTTCCCATCTCTATTGAGATTGGTGAGCCTTACAAGACAACGAATGGCTTATGGCGCACACCTATTACTATGCATGGGCTTGATGGGCGACTTCCAGATATTTGCTGTGAGGATTTATTGGAGTCACAGTTCTCGGCGCTAGAGATGATTAATCGCCGACTGGTTTCAATTATTGATAGCGGTGATCGGTTGACTGACAGCGAAGGTGCTAAGTTTCCGATTGAGACATATTTCCCAAAGACCGGCGGTCCAAAAACCAAAGTTTCAAACACAAACGATCTGCTAATAAATTTCTTTCATGAGGTCATTTCTCGTGTCGTACCAGGGCTCGTCGTCTTGGCACTTTACGCATACAAGCCGATAATCGCAGCTTTCGATAAATTCCACCATTCTTCGATTATCTTTGGGTTGAGCATACTCAGCGTTGCGTGGCTCATTGGAGTGACACTCGACATCGTGGTGATTATTTACCTCGCTCTGTACAAGTTATTTACTGGGAAGCATCTTCATCAGGTCAGCGAACCTAGCGGTGATGAAACGAAATGCCTGCGTTTTCGGAAGGATCAAGCTGAAAGGGTGATGTATCGGTCGATATTCCTAATTTCCATAATTTCCTTAATCGCTCTATCCTGGAAGCCCGAGTTATTCTCAGACGTGACGCCCATACTATTCTCAGAAGACCAACCGAAATTAATCGGAATTAGATTAATCGGAATTATTGTTTGCGTTCTCTTTCTTTGGGCTTTTTTATGGGATAAGTTTAAAGATAGTTTAGAAGATAAGGCCCGGGAATTTCTTGTGAAGTTGGGCATTTTTGTGATGATTTTAACCTTCGCTTTTGCGTATGGGTTATTCTGGGTGACCGAGCGTGTCATTGGATTATCCAGTCGTTAGGTTTCGTCCTCTAGTGGCGCGCCGCTTTCAGACACGACTTCGGCCATCACAACGCGAGCTGTCACTGACGCAGTAAGCCCAGACTCCCAGAGAGACTCTCCCGTGCGCTACTTCGCAGTTAATACGGGCAGCAACACTGCACGCCTGGCTACTTATGACTTTATATTAGACATAACCTTTCTTGTGCGAAGTAGCGGGGATGGCGATTCTGACCGAGCGCGGCTTCGCTCCCCGTCGGGCAACAGCGCACGCTTGCAGAAAGGTTGCACAATGTTTGCTGTGATGTTGTCAACAAAAAATCTTTTTCCTTGCTAAGTAATTCGCAAGTCTGATTTCATAAGCGAATGGATACCAAACCACCTCCCCTAGACGAATGCAAACTGTCTCACCTTGACGAATATAAAATGTTGCGCGACGAAATCACGCTGTATCAGCAAGAGATTCATCGCACATGGTTGTGGGCAATTATTACAGCAGGAGCGATTTATACATGGCTTGTGACACACAGAGCGGATATTAATGCTCTTCCTAAATCCGTCTCGATCCTCCTATTTTTCCTACCAACATTTTTTCTCATCGTCTGTTGCCTGCGGTACTACAGCTTCACGCACCGCATCAATACAATTAACAAATACCTCCTCAAAGTAGAAGAAGATGCATTCGGACAGGAAAACAATTCCGAATTTTCTGGCTTTTTGCACTTCTCCGAAAAAACACGTTTTGGTGGTTTTTCCCACTCTGTTATTTCCCTCAATATCACAATAGTTTTGTGGCTTATCTTGATTTGTTGTTCCGGTTTTTGTTCCGGTTTTCTGTCTTTCAAATTATTATAAAACTGCTTCGAGTGAGCGCGCCGCTTCCGGACACGACTTCCGACGATTCAAACCCACAGAGGCGAACACAGTTAAGCCCAGACTCACAAAGGAGACTCTCCCGCGCGATGCTTCGCAGGCAGGACAGGCAACAGCGGAGGCCGAAAACAACAGCGTGAGCTTACCGGCAACGTACACTTGGCCGCGTTGAAACTGCAAAGGGCAGGGGAGGCTCGCATCGGTCGCGCTGGTGTCCGTCCGAGCACACGAAACCCGCTTTGCGTAGCTGTCATGCTTCCTAAGCGTCCAGTCGAGTTTGTTTATGTTCTGGACGTGTTACGATGGGCCTTCTGGCGTGCTCCTTAAAGGGGTGCTTTAACACTGTCCCAGTATGATACACTTTCGCCCTTAAATACAACCTTTCAGTTTTACTTGTTAAACGCATAAAAAAAATAAAGGAAATTTCACTTGGTTAAGTTCCAATGACTTAAAACAGGGATTGCCTGTTTTCCCCCTTGACAATAATAGTCCTACAATGTTTGTTATATTTAATTCAGTTACAATCCTGTTGACGGCAAGCCAACCATCCGCTTTATTAGACGACGATGAAAGTCCGTCTATACATCATGTTTGTCTTGGCTGGCCTTGGGCTGACGATGCCTGCCTTGGCAATGGATCGTTGGGAAGCACTTTCCATGATTGAAAGTGGCAACAACGATCAAGCAATTGGCTCGGTTGGGGAAATTTCCCGCTTCCAAATCCGGCCTGAGCTTTGGCCGGGCGGAAATCCGCACAATCCGCAGCAGGCGCTGACCGCCGCACAAAATACCATGGTTCCACGACTGGACAGGTTTCAACGCATCCACAAGCGCCAGCCAACGGACTTTGAATTTTACATCCTGTGGAACGCGCCGTGGGTGGTGGATCATCCGAGTGCCGTCGTCAAGGCCCGTGCCCAGCGGTTCGCCAATCTTGTCCAGAGTTGATTTTTTCAGCGATCTGGTAAATCTTCAGGTATTCATCAACGGTTTGGTCCCAGGAAAAATCTGTCTTCATGGCATTTTGGCGATAACGCCGCAACAAACCGGGTTGCTGGTAAAGCGCCAGGGCCTTCCGAACCGCCTGGGCCAGAGCACGGGCGGAGTATTCGCGAAATTTGATTCCATTGGCGCGCGCCGCATTCTGCGAAAAATCAATCACGCTGTCATCCAGACCGCCAACGGCGCGGACGATGGGAATCGTGCCATAACGAAGGCTGTACATCTGGTTCAGGCCGCTCGGCTCGAAGCGTGACGGCATGATGTAAAAATCGCACCCGGCTTCAATCCGGTGCGACAAACCTTCGTCGTAGCCGATTTGAACGGCCACCTGGGACGGAAAACGGCGGGACAATGCGTGATAACCGCGTTCAAAAGCCACCGAGCCGCTGCCGAGCAAAACGAACTGGATGTCTGCGCTCAACATTTCCTCGAGCGCGCCCAATTGGATGTCCACGCCTTTTTGTTCCGCCAGCCGTGTGATGGTGCCGAACAGCGGGGCATCGGCTGCCACCGGCAAACCCATTTCCTTTTGCAGTTCGATCTTGTTCTTCCGCTTGCCCGCCAGCCGTGCCGCGGAATAGGGATGTTTGAGAAACGGATCGTGCAGGGGGTTCCATTCCTCGTGATCCACACCGTTTAGAATTCCGAAAAGCCGGTCCTGCCGCCGGCGCAATAATCCATCCAGCCCGCACCCAAATTCCTCTGTCGTGATTTCGCGCGCGTAACGCGGACTCACCGTTGTAATCACATCGGCAAACGCGATTCCAGCCTTGAGGCAGTTCAATTGTTTGTAAAACTCCGCGCCTTCAATGGTGAAAAATTCTTCCGGCAAATTGGTCAGCGTGAATGCGGCGGCCGGGAAAATTCCCTGATAAGCGAGATTGTGAATCGTCAGGCACACCGGCGGCGGATTCCCCCACCCTTCCCCGCGCCGCTGGTGCAGCATCAATGCCGGCACCAGCCCGGCCTGCCAGTCGTTGACGTGAACGACATCCGGCCGCCACGGCAGATAACGCGCCAGATTCGCGACGCACTTCGAAAAGAAAATGAACCGTTCGGCATTGTCCGGGTAACTGACATGGTTCTCCAAATAAATGCCGGCGCGTTGATAGAATCCCGGCTGGTCAATGAAATAAATCGTCAGTCCTTTTTCAACTTCCAGCGACCACAATTCCGCCGGCACCGGTTGCGCGCCCAACGGCAAATTGAATTGCCAATCCATGCGGCGCAGGGCCGGGAATCGCTCGTGGATGCCTTGGTACAGCGGCGTGACGATGCCCGCTTCATGGCCCGAGCGCGCCAGTGCCTTGCCCAGCGCGCCAACCATGTCCGCCAGCCCGCCGGTTTTGGAATACGGATGGACTTCGCTGCTGGCCAGAAGGATTTTCATTATTTACCAGTGATGCGTCCGCCCTCGCCCCGGCCCTCTCCCCCAGGAGAGGGGGAATGGTTCGCCGCGTTTTGAGCCATGCGATAGGCTGGGTTATCCTGCGTCTCACGGCAAATGATATAGAATCGGCAACTACAACGAGGATCGAGAAATTGTCCAGTGACGTGAGGCGCTCTCCCTCTCCCCGGGGGAGAGGGCCGGGGTGAGGGCGAGCGTGAATACCAACTCCACTGAAAACGTCGAGGAACCATAAAAAGCATCACACGTGAATCCGGTCGGCTTTGAAGTATGGCTGCAGCGCGGCCGGAATCAGCACGCTGCCATCCGCCTGCTGGTGCGTTTCAATGAGCGCGACAAACAATCGCGCCAGTGCCGTGCCGCTGCCGTTGAGGAGGTGCGGGAATTTATTTTCGCCCGCTTCCGTTTTAAACCGCAGATTCATCCGGCGCGCCTGGAAATTCTCGCAATTCGAGCAGCTTGACACTTCGAGATAACTCCCCTGCCCCGGCGCCCACACCTCGAGGTCGTAGGTTTTCGCGCTCGCAAAGCCCAGGTCGCCCGTGCACAACAACACCACGCGGTAATGCAGGCCCAGCAATTGCAAAACCTTTTCCGCGTTGGCCACCATTTTCTCCAACTCATCGTACCCGTGCTCCGGTTTCACAATCTTGATCAATTCCACCTTGTCGAACTGATGCACGCGAATCATGCCGCGCGTGCCGACGCCCGCCGCGCCCGCCTCGCCGCGAAAACACGGCGTGTAAGCGCAATAATAAACCGGCAACTGGCTTTCCTTGAGAATTTCCTCGCGGTGGATGTTCGCCACCGGTGTCTCGGCGGTCGGAACCAGATATAATTTCCCCATCTCCGCCGTCTTGTCGCCCTCAACCACGCCGTAATACTGGTCCTTGAATTTTGGAAACTGGCCGACGCCTTCGAGACATTGCGGCCCGACCACGAACGGCGGTGAAACTTCCGTGTACCCGTGCTCGCCCGTGTGCAAATCGAGCAGCATTTGAATCAGCGCCCGCTCCAGCCGCGCGCCCCAGTTCGTGTAGAGCAAAAAACCGCTGCCGGAAAGTTTTGTCGCCCGCGCAAAATCCACCAGCTTGAGCGACTCGCAAAGTTCGACGTGCGATTTCGGTTTGAAGGCGAAAACCGCCTTCTTGCCATGAACACGCACCACCGGATTGTCCGCCGCCGTTTTGCCGATCTTCACCGATTCATGCGGCAGATTCGGCAGACGCAGCATCAATTGATCTTGCGCCGCCCCAGCTTCCAACGCCTGCTTGTCCAGCGCTGCGATACGGTCACCCAACTCGCGCATCTCCGCCTTCTTCGCCTCAGCCTCGGCGGTTTTCTTCTGCCCCATCAGTGCGCCGATTTCCTTCGACGCCCGATTTCGCCGGGCTTTGAGCGTCTCGACCTCCGCGAGCAACTTCCGCCGCTGCTCGTCGAGCTTGAGCAACTCGTCAATGCAAGCTTCATCCCCGGTCCCTCGCGTGGCAAGGCGCTCGCGCGCAAAATCCGGCTGGTCGCGAATCAATTTAATATCGAGCACAGGCGGATTATAGAAGTTCAACGGCCAGCGGCAAGGCGGAAGCCCGGACGTTGCCCGCGGCGGCAAATCCGTCCTCATGTCCGTCCGTGGCGCAAAAAGCAACACCATGTCTGGAGCGCGGCTTGTCCCAAGCCGCAGCACCGGCAGATGCAAGAGTGGGTGAGAAAGTATTTATGAACCAGTCTTCGCAAATGGACGTGCTGCAGTTGGGACAACCCGCGCTCCGGCGGTCGGATGGATACAGTGTTCCTTTGCACCCGTCCGGCAGGATGTGGGTGGGAGCTTTTTTAGTTTGAAATCCCGGTCAGTTATCCGTAAAAAATGGTAATGCCCGATGACGCCAATCCTTTCACGAGCGCTGATGTATTGGTTGACGCAAGGAAGCGCATAAGTATTGGACCGGTTCCCGCCTGGGTGGTTTCATGCCCCTTTGATGCCGATTTCAAGGCGCAAGGAGCAAGTCAGGTCACCCATCTGTTCGTCAGCCGGCAAATCCATGCCGAAAACCGTCAGACTCATTATCGCCTGGCGATGCGATTGGAAACCATGCAGGCGGTGCAACACCAATCTCAATGGCAGCTTCAATTTGAACCGCGCACTCAATCGGTGACGTTGCATTGGATAAAAATTCGCCGGGGAGATCAGGAGTTTGATCATACCAATCTGGGGAAAATCCGTCTGCTGCAGAGGGAAGAAGGTCTGGAAAGATTCGTCATCCACGGTTGGTGCACATTGCTGTTATTGCTGGAGGATGTTCGTCCCGGTGACATCATCGAATCCTGCTATACCATTGAAACCCAGCCCCGACTGCTCCCCAGAAATTATGCCTCCTTCTTTTCTTTGCCGCAGGGAATTCCGGTCGGGAAATTTCACTTTTCCCTGCGGTTTAATGAGTCCCGTCCGATGAAATGGAAATCAGCCTTCGCGGATTTAAAACCAGCCGAGAACCGCGTAAACGGCAACGTCGTCTGGGTCTGGACCGGCGAGAATTATGAAGAACCCGGGCCGGAGCCAAATACGCCGGATTGGTACATATCCTGTCCCTGGATTCAGATATCAGATTGTCCAGATTGGGGAACCGTTGCGGTGGCGATTGCCAAAGCATGGAAAGAAGAAAACGACGAGACGGCTCTGGCAGAAATCGCAAAAGAAATTGCCGGCCAGGAACCGGATGCTTTGCTTCGGGTCGAAAAGGCGATTCAACTGGTCCAGGACGAATACCGTTATTTAAGTGTCAATATCGAGCTGGGCGGCCAGGTGCCCACACCCCCGGGAATTGTGGCCCGCAAGCGATATGGCGATTGCAAAGACCTTTCCTTCCTGCTGGTCCATCTGCTCAAACGGTTGGGAATACCTGCACGTCCGGTATTGGTGAACACCCAATTGCGAAAATCCCTGGCGGCCATGCTGCCCATGGATGGTTTGTTCAATCACGTTGTCGTCGAATACGAAGTGCAAGGTGAAACCCGCTGGGTGGATGCAACGATGAAACAACAAGGTGGCGGCGCATTAAACCGATTCATCCCTGATTATGGCGTCGGCCTTCCAGTGGACCCGATGTCCACCCGGTTGATTGAATCCCCGCGCGCTCCGGTTCAGGACAGCCGGTATGAATTGAAGGAGACCATCCTGCTGGATACAACGGGAGCTCCGTCCTTTTTATCGGTGGTGTTGCATACCAAAGGCAGTCATGCAGAAGCCCTGCGTCAACAATTTGAAAAGTCGGGAGTGGAGGGGGTGGCTTGGGAAAGGCTGCAACTCTGCACCAACAGGTTCACAAGCGCAAAGAGGATTGGCACCCTTGAATGCCGTGACGACCGCGCGGAAAACGAATTTATTCTGGCAGAGGTTTTCGAAATTAACGGCTTCTTGTCCGCACATCAAAAACCCGGGATGTGCCGGTTTCGCTTTCCCAACGATTTGGTGGCACATGCTCTGCAAATGCCTGAAACAGGCGCCCGACGAACACCTTTTTCACTGCCTTATCCGTGTAACATTGTTCATACCATTGTGGTCGAGACGTCCGCCTTGCAGCCCATGGGAACTCGGCGTCACAATGTGGAAAGCCCCTTTGTTAAGTTTAATCGCAGCAACAAATGTTTGCATAGATTCTGGTCCATGACACTGACTCTCTCGACTTTGGTTGATGCCGTTCCGCCAGATCACATTGATGAACACAGAGCCACGGTTGAAGCCATTTGGCAATGGTCTTTGTGGGAGATGACTTTGCCGGTCGGGTATCCGCATCCCGTCAAAAGAAAGGATTTTGGCTCTCTTCCGCCTGCCCCGCGAAAGTTGACGTCGTATGCCGCTGAACCTCAACAAAATCCAAAGCCTTTTCTTCCGGCAAACATCCAAACAGCAAATGGCCGGGACATGATTGGACAAAATCAGCCATCCAATCAACCGGTGAAGCACCGGCGGAAAAAACTTTCACGGCAAGAAAAAGACAGGAAAAAACTGTGGCTGATTGTTGCCATCCTTCTTTGGATTCTGCTTGTCCTTGTTATTATAATCGATTTCAAACGATAACTGCGTTTGCGTTGATTGCTTTACGGAAGCGGGGGCAACACGCCATTCTGCCGCCCAAGCCGAACGTCGAAATCTGATTGAAAATTACATCCTTTTAGCGCACATTCCCGTCATGCAATCCGTTTTTACCGGGCCGGTTTACGTGGTGCGCGACAACATTGACACCGACCAGATCATTCCCGCGCAGTATTTGACGCTCGTGCCGACGATTCCCGACGAATACGAGAAACTCGGCAGTCTCGCGCTTTGCGGCCTGCCCGAGTCGCTCTATCCGGAGCGGTTCGTCAACAGCGGCAAGCTCGACAGCGAATATCCGATTGTCGTCGCCGGGAAAAATTTCGGCTGCGGCAGTTCGCGCGAGCACGCGCCGATTGCCCTGGGTTCGGCAGGTTGCAAAATTGTGCTGGCCGAGAGTTTCGCGCGCATTTTCTTCCGCAACTCCGTCGCCACCGGCGAACTTTATCCCTGCGAAATCACCGGGCGCCTTTGCGATACGCTGAAAAATGGCGATGTGGTCACCGTTGACCTCGATGCGGCCACGGTCACTGTCAAGGCGACTGGGAAGGTTTTTAAATTCAAGCCCCTCGGCGACGTGCGCCCGGTGGTGGACGCCGGCGGCTTGTTCAATTACGCGCGGAAAAGCGGCATGATTCCGGCGCAAAAGTAGGCGGTATTACGGTTGTGAAACCGCCCGTCTTACTCCCCTGCCCCCGCTCGTTGAAGCTTTGCCCGGGCACGCTCACGCTGGGCCGGCAGCATGCGCTCCCAACGTTCACCGTTGTCTCCAGCAATTCCGCGCCCAACCATCCCGAAGGCTACTCGATCACGGTTGATCGCAAAGGCGTAAGGGTTGAATTCCGTGAAGCCACCGGGCTGGGCGTTGCCATGGCGACGATGCGACAATTGCTGCGCCAATACGGCCGGCGTTTGCCGTGCCTGAAAATCCGCGACTGGCCAGATTTTGCGCGGCGCGGCGTGATGCTGGACATTTCGCGCGGTCGCGTGCCCAAACTCGAAACATTGCTCGAACTGGTCGAGCACCTTGCCGATTTCAAAATCAATGAATTTCAACTCTATACCGAGCACACGTTCGCCTATTGCCGTTATCAATCCGTCTGGCAAAGCTGGGGTGCGCTGACCGCCGAGGAAATTCGCCAGCTCGACGCGCGCTGCCAGCAGCTTGGCATTGACCTCGTGCCCAACCAAAATTCCTTCGGCCACCTGCGGTGTTTTTTGGAGCATCCCCGGCTTAAAAAACTGGCCGAGGTCTCCGGACCTTACCCCGACTACAGCGGCGAATTTGTCCGCCGGCCTTCCACACTCGCGCCGAATCATCCCGGCACCCTGCCCTTCCTGCGCGGGCTGTATGACGAATTGCTGCCGAACTTTTCGAGTCAATTCTTCAACGTCGGTTGCGACGAGACCTGGGACTTGGGCTGCGGCCAAAGCAAAAAACTCTGTGAAGCGCAAGGCCAGGGCCGGGTTTATCTGGATTTCCTCAAGCAGATTCATCGGGAGGTTTCCGCCCGCGGCAAAAGCATGATGTTCTGGGGCGACATCATTTTGAAATATCCGAAATTGATTCCCGAACTGACTTCGTTTGGAACGCCGCCTTCAGGCGGCANNTGCCGCCTGAAGGCGGCGTTCCGAGTCTTGTCGCGTTGAGCTGGGGTTATGAAGCAGACCATCCGTTTGACCGCGAGGCAGCGTTGTTTGCCAAGGCAAAAATCCCATTCTACGTCTGCCCCGGCACTTCAACCTGGCAGACGCTGATTGGCCGGCATGACAACGCGCTGGCAAATATGCGCGCCGCAGCCCAAACCGGGCGCAGGCATGGCGCGATGGGTTATCTCATCACCGATTGGGGCGACGGCGGCCATCCACAGCCGCTCGCCGTCAGTTATCTCCCCTACCTGGCCGGGGCGTCGCTGAGCTGGTGCGCCGAAACTTTTGACGAGGCAAACTTGATTCCGGTTTTGAACCGCGATGTTTTCAACGATCCGACCGGCAACGCGGCCAAAGCGGCGTTTGCGCTCGGCCGGGCGCATCGGAAGTTGAAATTCGCCATTCCCAACGAAACGCCGCTGGGAACCGCCATCGCCGCACCGCCGCAAGAACAACACGAATTGTTTTGCCGGAACGGATTGAAACATTACGCGCGGATTTCCGGCAAAAACATTCGCGCCGCGTTGAAGGAAATTGAAAAGCAGCGCGCTGTGCTTCGTCGGGCGAAACCTTCAAGCAAAGCTGGGAATGTTTTGTTACAGGAACTGGACCTGGCCGCGCGCATGGCCGCACAGTCATGCCAGTTCATGCTGTGGCAGCAAGCAGTTGCAAAGCAAGGTAGGGTCGGCGCGCCGCGCCGACCGGACGCCGCAGCGCGGCGTCCCTACCAGCAGATGGCCCGGACAGGCATCCGCGAATTGCGGAAGCTGGAGAAGGATTTCAACGCCTGCTGGCCGTTGCGCAACAAGGCCACGCCACAGCATTGCTCGGCGTTTTTAAAATGGCGAATTAATGACTACCACCGAAATCCCAGATGGACTGGACGGTTGACGCCTTTATGATATGAACCAGCCCATGAAGACGTTGATTGGCACCTTGATTTTGATTTGGTCTTGTATTCCAACCCAAACCGCATTCTCTCAGACCAACTTTGGCAAAGGGGCGGAAACATCTGGTGTGAAACCGGAAGGTATGCTCACGGTTCAAGTCCAAACCCTTGACGGCAAACCGATGACCAATGTGTCCGTGGTCTGCATTGGCCAAGAAACGAACGCCGTGTTGAAGGGCACCATCATTGAAGGCGGCGGCCAACGTCTGCTGACCGATGACCAAGGTAATATCACCCTCACCTGGAACGGGAAAAAATATTGGCCTGATGATTGCCAGCGACCAGGGCTTCTGTCTGGCGCAGAGCCGGGACCTGACCAACCGTCCGGTTTTGGTCGTGCAACCCTGGGGACGGATTGAAGGCGTCAGAACCGATCACGACCGTCCGCTGCCCAACCACCGTCTCTCCCTGGACATCATCGGCCGGTGTGTTGATCCGCCGATTCAAAATCTCATTGATTTAGACGACCAAGCTTCGACGGATTCGCGTGGCCGTTTCCATTTCGAGCATGTACCTCCCATTGATGTGTGGATGCAAGATGTGCATACGTGGTTGGGAGCCGCCGCCAGCAATCATCCCTCTTGGAGCACTTCGGGGTTCAATCTTCAGGAGATTGACATGCAACCAGGAGAGACCAAGCAGGTCGAAATCGCGACTCACGGCCGCACGGTCGTCGGCCAGATCGAACTTGGACAAAGTTTGGCCGGCATCATTGATCTGAAGTCGCTTGATGGGTCATTTGGTCGCGGACTTTCCATCGATGGTGTGAATCTGGCAAAGCAATCCTGGGTGCCTGCGGAATTTGACAACGCCGACCAACGCGCCCAATGGTATCATGATTGGTACAAGAACACGGAAGCCGGCCGCCAACGCCTTTCGGCCATCAGTAAATGGCGCCCTGTCATGATCCGGGCCGACGGCTCTTTTATTTCGGAAATGGTCGAGCCAGGTAAATATGTTTTCAGCGGCAACCTCTTTCACAATGGTAGAATCGTCGCGTTTTTGAATGAGCTTCATTTTGTAGTTCCTCCCGCCGCCGCCGGAAATGACGATGCGCCTCTCGACGTTGGCAAGGCAACGTTCAAACCCAGCATAATCTTGAAGGCGGGCGACCTGGCACCAGATTTTACCGCCCCAACTCTCGGTGGCCAGCCGATCAAGCTTTCTGATTTTCGAGGCAAGTATGTGCTGCTGGATTTCTGGGCCACCTGGTGTGGGCCATGTGTTGCCGAAACGCCCAACCTCAAGGCAACCTATGATGCGTTTGGTAAAAATGTACGTTTCGTGATGATCAGTCTGAGCAGCGACTCGGATCGCGCAGCGCCGGCTAAATTCGTGAAAGTCAATGGCATTGCCTGGACACAAGTATTTGTGGACGGCTATGGGGGCAAGGACATGGTGGCACAAAAATATGGTGTCTATGGCATCCCCGCAATTTTCCTGATTGGACCGGACGGCAAAGTATTGGCTACCGATCTTCGTGGTCCAAAAATGATGTCAGCGGTGGCAGCGGCGCTCGCTTCAAAGTGATTACTATCGTTCGCACACCGATCACGCCTGGCTTTTCACATCCCACGCGTCGCGCAGACCGTCGCCAAGGAAGTTCAGCGCCAGCAGCGTCATGACGAGCACGCCACCGGGAAAGGCAATCAACCACCAGTAAATCCGGATGGGATTGATTTGCCCGACACCTTCCGCAATAAGTGTGCCCCAGCTCGCCATCGGCGGCTGCACACCCAGGCCGAGATAACTTAAAAACGATTCGTATAGGATGATCGCCGGCACAGTGAGCGCCAGATAGGTGATCACGACGCCGAAAACGTTCGGGATGATGTGCCGCGCCAGAATCCGCACCGGCCCGCCGCCTAGCGCCCGGCTTGCTTCCACGAATGCGCGAGTCCGCAATGACAACACCTGTCCGCGCACGATTCGCGCCATCGTCAACCACGACACCGCGCCCAGACCGACGAACAGAAGCGTCACGCGCAAGGCACCAGCCACCGCCGGCGAGTTTTCGACCCAGTGCGATTGCTTGAGCATTTCACCGAACGTGGTGATGAGCACAATCACGAAAATGACCGTTGGCAGTGAATAAAGCACATCCACGATGCGCATCAGCAAGCTGTCCACGCGCCCACCCACGTAACCGGCAATGGCGCCCCACAGTACGCCGATGACGAGGCTCACCCCTGCTCCAACGATGCCGACGAGCAGCGAAATTTGCGCGCCAAACAGAATGCGGGAAAAAACGTCGCGCCCATGCACGTCCGTGCCGAACCAGTATTGTGCGCCTGGCGGTGAAAAAGCTGCGTCGGAAAGCTGGTTGGGATTGTGGACCTGCACAAAAGTCCCGCCGGATATTTTGAGGATAACCGGCCATGCGATGATGGCAAGCAACAGAATAACCAGATACCAGGCGCTGATGACAGCGGCGCGGTTCCGCCGGAAGCGCTGCCACGCGCGCTGGCCGGGCGTTGCCAGTCGAGGGTCGAGGGTCGAGGGTCGAACGCCAGAAGCTGGCTGGCCCGGCATCAGGTTGCCCTCGACCTTCGACTCTCGACTCTCGACCGGTTTATTCATATTTCACGCGCGGGTCGAGCCGGGTGTAGGCGAAATCCACCACCAAATTCATCCCTATGAGCAGCATTGCATAAAGCAGTGAAAGGCTCACGACGACGGTATAATCGCGGTTGAGCGAGCTGTTGACAAGAAAGACGCCAATGCCGGGAATCTGGAAAATGTTCTCAATGACGAACGAGCCGGTCAGCAGGTCGGCCAGCATCGGGCCGGAATAGGAAACGACCGGCAGGATGGCGATGCGGCAGGCGTGTCGGAGTAGCAGCATGTTTTCTCCAAGTCCCTTGGCGCGTGCCGCAGTGATGAACTCGGATTGCATGGCGCTCAACATCCCTTCGCGGAAAAGCCGGGCGACTTTGCCGGCGAAGAACAGGCCGAGGGCGATGGGCGGCAAAATCATGTGCCACGGTGTTTCCCACAGGCCGACGGGCAGCAGTTTCCATTTGATGGAAAAAAACAGGATTAACAACGGCGCGATGACGAAACCGGGCACGCACACGGCCAGTGTGGCCAGAAAACTGCCGGCGTAATCCGGCCATCGCCCACGCCGGGCCGCGGTGAAAAAACCGACCGGCAGCCCGACGCCCATCGCAAAGCCGAACGCCAGCGCGCCGAGCACCATGGAGACCGGTAATCCCTGCGCGATGATGTCGTTGACCGTATGGTTGCGGTATTTGAGCGAGACACCGAAATCGCCGCGCGCCAGATCGCCCAGGTAGCGCAAGTACTGTTTCCAGACCGGTTCATCGAGATGATATTTCGCCTTCAGGGCACGCTCGATTTCCGGCGACGCCGGCGCGCGTTCGCGGTCAAACGGCCCGCCGGGAGCGAGATGCACCAGGGCAAACGCCAGCGCGCTGATGACCAGCAGCAGCGGAATGGCGAAAATGATGCGCTTGAGAAAATACATCGTGGTTCTATTTAATCGCAGAAGTGTGGAAATGCGGAGAAAAATGTGGTAGCACCCGCGTCTCGCGGGTCGTTTCGGGCGTCGCGCCCAAAACCTTCTGCCGGCACACGTCATCATCGGCCATCTGTTTCACGCAAGTCGTCCGCGCGCCGTTGCAATTCGGCGGGACGCCGAATTGAACCCGCCGGAGGCGGGTGCTACCTACAGCATTTATTGGTTCTACCACCATTCTCCACGCCTTTTGATTGCCAATAGGTTTATTTCGATTTCACCTTGCGGATGGCTTGCAACGGATGGTTATCCAGAATGTTCGGATAGATGCCTTGAATCTTGTTGGTGTCGTAATAATTGATGCCAACATAAAAATAGAGCGGGATGATGGGCAGTTCGTCGCGCACCAGGATCGTTTCAGCCTGTTGAAACAGCTTTTCGCGCACCTTCAAATCGGGTTCCTGATTTGCCCGCCCGATGAGTTCGTCGTATCGCGCGTTTTTCCAGCCGGTGCGGTTGTTGCCGTCATCACTGGTGAACAGGCCCAGAAACGTGTTCGCGTCATCATAATCGCCGGTCCAACTGGAACGCGAGAGGTCAAAATCCAGATGGGCTTGCGCGGTATAAAAGATTTTCGCCTCCAATTGACGCAGATCCATTTGAATGCCGAGTTCGTCATGCCACATTTGCTGCAGTTCAATGGCAATGTTTTCATGGAGCTTGTCTCCCCCGCTGGCCGGGGCGCTGAACACATATTCAAACCGCGGAAATCCCCGGCCTCCGGGATAACCGGCCTCCGCCAGTAATTTTCTCGCCCGCTCCGGGTCATAACCCAGACCTTCAGGCGAAGTGTAATGCGCCGTGCCATCCGGCACGATATGCGACGCGGGTTGTTCTCCGGCCCGCGAGATTTTTTTCACGATGCGCTCCTTGTCAATCGTTAGCGCGAGCGCCTGGCGGACGCGCGGGTCGTCGAAGGGTTTCCGGGTCACGTTGAAACGGATGAAATAGTCGCCCAAATAACTGAAGGCGTGAAAATCCGGACGCCGGATGAGCACGTCCAGCAATTGTCCAGGCACCAGTTCCTTGTCCCAGACGATGTCCGCCTGGCCGCATTCATAAAGATTCAGCGCCGTGTTGGGCGAACCGACCGGCAGCAGGTCAATGATTTCCGACCGGGTGTTGGCCGCATCCCAATAGCGCGGGTTTTTTTGCAGGCGGATCTTGTCGTTCAACCGCCAATAAACCAATTCATACGGCCCGCTGACCGGCAGCGGCTTTGCCATCAACCAGCGATCACCCTGCTTTTCAATCGTCGGCTGCGGCACCACGCCGGCCACCGGCATGGCGCAGACATCGGGGAAAAAAGCCGTGGGATGATCCAAATCAAAACGTACGGTGAATTTATCCAACGCCTGAACGCCCACGAGCGAGGCATCCTTGATTTTGCCCGCATTGAAATCCTTCGCATTCTTCAAATAAAACAACGGCCCCGCGTAACCGGAAGCGGTCGCCGGATTGAGCGCCCGAATCCACGAATAAACCACGTCTCCGGCGGTAATCGGTTCGCCGGTGGACCAGGTTAGATTGGTGCGCAGATGGAATGTGTAAATGCGGCCATCGGGTGATATTTCCCAGTTCTCCGCCAGACCGGGGATGGGCCGGCCAGTTTTCGGGTCAAGCCGCGTCAATCCCTCAAACAAACCCTGAACGATGCGCATTTCGACCTGGCCGGTAATGATGGCCGGGTCGAGCGATTCGGGTTCGCCGCCGTTGATGATCGTGATGTCGGCTGGCGGCTCGTGGCGAACGCAGCCGGAGAGCAAAATGACGCCGCAAAGTAAAAAAATACGGCCCATCCAAAAACAAAAACGCGCCCGCGAAAAAATCCGCCGGGCGCGTTGGAAAATGGCCATCGCGTTATTTCGATTGCGTCGGCTCAGCCAGAGCATTGGCTGGTTCAGCCGGGGCATTGGTTGGCACAGACAGCGGCAATGACAGCAAACTGTTTGTGGGCGCAGCCGCCGGTTGGGAAACGGGCGGCGCCACCGGCTGGGGCGCGGAAACCGGCACCTGCATTTGTTGTTTTTGTTGCACCTGTTTTTCAAACTCCAAGGCACTGTTTTTGTTATGCACCCGGTCTTGCAAATAGCCGAGAACCAGGGCCAGCCCGAAGAAAATGATGGTCGAGTATTTCGTGACCTTGGTCAGCACGTTGCCCGAACCCGCGCCAAACAGTGCGTCCGCCGCCGCCCCGCCAAACGCCATGCCGGCGCCGGCGTCCTTCTTTGGCAGTTGAATCAAAATCAGCAGAATCAACAACGCGCAATTGACAACCAGAAAAAACGTCAAAATTCCAACGATGAAACTCATAATCAATTCCTATATCGAATTTTTGATAATGTCAGCAAAACTTCGCGCTTCGAGCGACGCGCCGCCGACCAGCGCGCCGTCCACGTCCGGCTGGCCCATCAACTCGCGCGCGTTCGCCGGTTTCACACTGCCGCCGTACTGGATGCGGACTTTTTTGGCAACGGCTTCGTCAAAAATCTTCACCAGCAGCGAACGAATGAAGGCATGCACATCCTGCGCCTGCTGCGTGGTCGCCGTTTTGCCCGTGCCGATGGCCCAAACCGGTTCGTAAGCAACGATGGTCTCAACCATTTGTTCTTTCGTCAAACCGGCGAGGCTGCCGCGCACCTGCGTCTCCAAAACCTTGTCCGTCTGTCCCTCCTCGCGCTCGGCGAGCGTTTCACCGACACAGACGATGGGCTTGAGCGAGGCGGCATGGGCCGCCGCTGCTTTTCTGGCAATGAGCGCGTTGGATTCCTTTTGATACTGGCGCCGCTCGGAATGGCCGAGAATGACGTAGCGCACGGAAAATTCCTTGAGCATCCCGGCGCAAATCTCGCCGGTGAACGCGCCGAAGTTCTGCTCGCTCATGTTTTGCGCGCCGAGCCGGAGGTTCGAGTCCAGGATGACCTTCGACACCGATTCCAACGCCGTGAATGGCGGGCAGATGACGATGTCCACTTCCCGGATATTGGCCAGTTCCAGCTTGAGGTTGCCGACCAGCGTCAGCGCCTCGGCCACCGTTTTGTTCATCTTCCAGTTGCCGGCAATAATCAATTTACGTTCTTTGTTCATGTCTTAAAAATCGTCCTGGTCCTCGTTCTCAAACATTTGTTCAATGCGAACAGCAGCAGCCACCCTGGTCACTCAGCGCCGCAACGCCGGGCAGGACCGCGCCCTCCAGGAATTCCAAGCTCGCGCCGCCGCCGGTGCTCATGAACGTCACCTTGTCGCCCAGCTTGGCCTTGTTGAGCGCCTTCACGCTGTCGCCGCCACCAATGATGCTCTTCGCACCGTTCTTTTGTGTCGCGTCCGCCACGGCCTGCGCAATGGCGTTCGTGCCGGCGGCAAATTGTTTGTTCTCAAACAAGCCCATTGGTCCGTTCCATAAAATTGTCTTCGCTTTGGCCACCACATCCGAATACGCCTTGACCGTTGCCGGGCCGATGTCGAGACCCGCGGCGTCATCCGGACAATTCATGTCCGAACTCGTGCGCGGATTCTGCCATTCGATGATTGGCTTGCCCTTTTTATCGAGCTTGTCGGTCTTCACCGGCACACCCACCACATCGTCCACCGGCAAAAGGAATTGGACTTTCCTGGCCTTGGCCTTTTCGAGTGCGGACTTGGCGATGTTGATCGCACCCGGTTCAACCAGCGATTTGCCGGTCTTGTAACCCTGTGCCAGCCGGAACGTGTAGGCCATCGCGCCACCGATTAAAATCGTGTCCGCCTTTTCGAGCAGCCAGTCAATGACCTTGATTTTGTCGGAAACTTTGGCGCCGCCCAGAATGACCACAAACGGGCGTGCCGGTTTTTCCAGCTCGTCGCCGAGGAATTTCAATTCGCGCTCCATCAGCAAACCGGCGGCGCATTTGCCACCGCGTTTGGCGACGATACGGGCAACGCCTTCCGTCGAGGCGTGCGCGCGATGCGCCGAGCCGAACGCGTCGTTCACATAAACATCGGCGACCTTCGCCAGTTTTTCGGCAAACGCCGGGTCATTTTTCTCCTCCTCGTTGTAATACCGGACATTTTCGAGCAGCACCACGTCGCCGTTCTTCATGCCAGCGACGGCCTTCTCGACCTTTTCGCCGATGCAATCGTCCACGAATACAACCGGTTTGCCGAGCAATTCAGACAATTTGGCCGTGACCGGCTTCAGCGACATGGTTGCGTCGCGTTTGCCTTTGGGTCGGCCGAGATGAGCGGTCAAAATGAGCTTGCCACCCTTTTCGATGAGCAACCGCAGCGTTGGCAAGGTTTCAACGATGCGCGTGGCATCGGTGATGACCATTTGGCCGTCTTTTTCCTCCAGCGGCACGTTATAATCCACGCGCACAAAAACGCGTTTGCCGCGGACATCCAAATCACGAACCGTAAGTTTTGCCATAAATTTGTGCTGTTTCCGAAAAATTCAGAATTTGGAGGATACCCCAGAATCGCTGCGAGTAAAGTGAATTTCAGCATCCCGTTTTGATTTGTGTGCGTTCGGGCATTGCCCCCGGAACGCGGCTGTGTCGAAGACCAGCCGCAGCAGCTTCGCAAAACCAGCCTGCCAGCCGGTATTTAAGCAATCAGGGTGCTGCTGCCTTTCTCTGTTGTTCGCGAAAACCCATGAGGTGTGACAGCAAGTCGTTTAGCTGTTCATTATCCGGACCCATTTTCCGCGCCGTGCGCGTGATCAGAATCGCGTCGTTCAACCGGTTCTGGCTCTGTAGAAAATTGACATAGCGAAACACTGCTTCCGGACTGGTGGGACACAATGCGAAGGCCTGTCGGAACGCATAGTCCGTCTCCGCCCGCAACCGCGCCTTATCCCCCGCATCCGTTTTGCTGGTCAGCCGCCATTGATACAGTCCGCCGCTGGAACTGCGCAGCTTCGAGAACGTCTTCGTTGCAAAATCGTTGGTCACAAATCCCGGGTCGCCCGTGAAATGCGACCAGTCCTTTTGCACATACACCGACTCCACAAACGCGCACACATTCGACACCGACGTTTCCGGCTTCAGCCAGTCGCCCAGCATGGACTGGCATTGCTTCGCCCAGAACGTGTGATCGGCATCAATCGTCTGCGTCGTCAACACCGGCACCGGCTCGCGGTTCAACTTGAAAATCAGCCCGTGTGGCAACAGATACGGATACATCCAGTCCAGGGGAAAGCTCTCCTCCACATAAAACCCGCAGTTTGTGTTGTGATCGAAGATGCACTTGACGATCAAGGCGTTTATGGACATGACTGCCACCGCCCCGCTGACCTGCAACCGGCCGTCCACCACCCGCACCACCTCGCCCGGCTTCATTTGCCGCGGCTCATTCGGAAAATCCCGGTCATGTTTCAAGCGAAGTTGCGCATCGGCTGTGTATTCCGTGAACGCATTTTGCAAATCATTCGTGGTCGGAATGTAAATACGGTTGCCATACATCGAACGCACATAATCCAGATACCGGCTGTCGGCGAGGGGATTCTGCGTGAGCGTATAGAACGGCCGGGCCTCCACGTGCGACTCGCACAACGCCGTCACCAGCCCGCGCCCCGGGTCCGTGCCGCCAAAGTAAATGCTCCCCGCCGGGATGGACTGGATAATGCCCTCGCCAAAGGCCAGCGGATATTTTGTCCCGCCCGACGCAAACGCTGCATACGCCGTCTGCACCTCGATGAGCGTCTGCCACACCGGAGAACTCACCGCCGGGTCGTTCCACGAACCTTCATACTGGCTCGACCGCAGTTTGAGACGCTCATACGTATTCGTCATCTCAGGCCAGTCGCCCTGACCGGCAGACTTGAAATAAGCCCAGATTTCCGGTGACGCCTGAATGTTGAAATCTGCCGCCAACCGATGAGCCTGCTGCTCCTTGGCCGCGCAGAATGCAAGCAACTGCGACGGAAACCGGTTGGTCCCGTCAGCCGCCCGGCAAACCGGCACAGCCGGCAACAACAGTGCAAACACAATGTTGAGAACGCCGGATATGGATACCAAAGTTGGTCTTGAAATGGGTTTCATGGGTCATTTCTATTCTGGGCCGTGCGACAAAAGTTGTCCAAGCCAAAAATCAGCGGAGGTGCATGATTTCAGCTCTTTGTCACCTCTTAGGGCCTGTTAACACTAAT
>PLAY01000173.1 GCA_003134375.1 Limisphaerales bacterium
AGGCATGCCAAACTGTGCCAAGGTTGACTGGAACTGCTATAGCGTCACACCCGATGGACAAAAGCACGGGACTGTGCTGTGATCAAACGATCCGCTTGAAGAGCCCCTGGTCCAAGAAAGTCTACCGGTTACCGCTGCGAAGAATCCGTTTTTGCGATGAACTGCAAGATCGTTCCCTGGTGTTTTTGACCAATTGATTTTGAGATGCCGGCGCTGGTGATCTGTGAACTCTACAAGCGCCGTTGGCAGGTGGAACTGTTCTTCAAATGGATTAAGCAGCACTTACGCCATCACTTGGATTTAAGCGGCTTGTTTTCAACGGCGGAACGACTCTTGAAAATCGCCAACCAATAGGCTGAACGCCGCTGGGGGACGGTTTCGTGCGGGCTGAACCACCGGTATTCGGTCTGATTGACGGACAGAATTTCCGTCACCCCAACCAATTGAAGATGCTCTTGCCGGTACTTGTCAAACCAGTCAAAGATGGACGTGTTGGTGCAATTCAATCTTAGCACCCAAGAGGAGGGGCCATGGACAAAAACCACATATTCGGGATTGGCCTTCTCAATTTCATGGATCATTTCACTTTGCATGGCGGCGGCATAAGGCTGCTGTTCCATCAGGGGATAGGTGCAAATATATCCTGTGGCTGAATGGCGATGGCTATAGAAATATATCTCCGGCTCGGATCCCATCACCACAATTCGGGCATCCGATGCACAATGAGATGTTAGATAACGGCTGATCTCCACCGCTTCGGGAAATGGATTGATGCCATAGACAGCGCGACATGCCTGCACCGGTGTCAGGAAAAAGTAAATACTGCTCCATTGAATCAGCGCACTGGCTGCGGCTGCGGCAAAAATTAGGGAAGGAGTTATCCGCGGAAATAAAGAATTGTGCCGGGCAAAAAAAACCGACGCTGTATCAAATGTCACTGCCACCAGCAAGCCGGCGGCTGGAAGCACTTGAATAAAATAATGCCCTCGGAAATACCAACCGGGACAAACCGCGAGAAACGAGAAAAGTGAGAAGCTGATGATAAAAAATCTCCAGCGTTGCAAAGATTTTTTGCAAAAGAGCAAAAGCCCACCCGCGACTGCCAGCCCCCATAAGCCGGGGGCTGCTTTGCATTGATTACCAACATATTCAGGCATCCGAATCATCCCCAACCCGGGTGGAAAGATTGAGGTATGAGCTTGGGCATATTGGATGGTCCAGAACCAGAAGTGATTGAAATCTCCTGTCAGAGTTAGAATCCAGCACATCAAGGCAAACGGTAAAACCCCGCCCAGCGCCAGCCATCCCAAACGCAGGAACAAACGACCCCAGCGCCTGTTCCCCGATGAAAGTTCGCACCACGCCACCCAAACCGCCGCGAAAAGTCCGAACGCCACACCAGTCTGTTTCATTATCACCGCCAGGCCAAGAAGCAACCCGGCGGAAAAAATTCTCCAAGCCGAAGTGCTATCCTCCAAATTTTGCAGCAGGACAATGCCCGCAAGTGCGGGCAACATGATGAAGTGCGTCGCGTGCGCGGCCAGCCCAAAGGTCGCCGGATTGATGGAAAGCAACGCATAAGTTCCGGCGGCAACAACACCTGCAGCATCTCCGCACATGCGCCTCGCCAGCAGGAAAACCAGCCCGGCCGTGGCAAGGTTGACCAAAATCACTCCGGCATGGATGGCGATGGTCGTTTGTCCGAACACCGCCATGATGAGCGCATACACCACACAAGTGCCGGGCAGCTTCAATGTGACATTATAAGCCTGTTTATACGGAGAAATGCCCTGTAGCAGGAGCTGGCCGGCATAGGCATATTCCCCTTCGTCGCGTTCCAGTGGAAAATCCAACAGACGAATCCGAATCGCCGTTGTCACGGCCAAAATCAGAAGCAGCCACACAATTGCCCGGATTTTTCCGGCCGGCGGAGAACTTTTAAATGATTGTTCTGAACGCTTAAACATTGACCGCCGTGCTCCCAGCCACCATGTGGCAATAATCAATCATGCTCTGAGTTTTCCAATCGCCGCCAGATTATTCCCACGACTTCACCCCTAGTTTCAGGCAGACCAAGCTTACCGCGAAAATCGGATTACGACAAGAAAAACATTGTCGTTTGGGCCGGCCCCAACGAAGAATAGGCGCGGAAACGGAAAAGTTTTATAGCATGTGTTCGGCGTATAGCGCGGACGATCTTCAAGTCGAGTGCCAAGGGCTATTGTAAAACCACGAAGCATCCTTTCGATGATTTGAAGTCACTTGCTGGCAGTGTGTCGGGAATTAAATATTCCCAAAAGGACGGGATTCCCTTTAAAAAGAAACCTGACCCAGAATAGCTGTAAACCCTCAACTATTTTTCGCGCGAAAAATTCTTTCTCGCAGCGGACGATATGGGTGGTTGTGGCAATCCGCTGCGATGTCCATAAATGTTTTATATCCAAAAGCGCCAACCAAGCACAAGGCCACTACCATCGCGGTAATGCAAATTACGTGATGGGTGCGATTTTTTGGAAATTAAAATCCCGGTCGCCACTCGTGTTGAGTCGTATGCAGAATCCTTTGTCGGTTGTTACGTTAAAAAGATTATCTGTTGTCGGTGTAAAGTGACAAGGCGATTACGTCTAAATAAGGGCGTTCAGCTATCACAATAATCGGTTTGCCATCCAGCAACGGCGGTGCATTTTCGAGCCGTGAACATTCCATCAGGTGTCAAAAAGCTGGTTGCCGGTGCCACGTTCAAAATCCAGACGAAGGAGTGCGGTGACCTGCGCTGTTCAACGGAACTCATTGCCCCGTTGGGGCAGGCTCATGGTAGGGTTTGGCGGCCCGGTAGAACTCAAGCCGTTGCCGGTTTTTCGCCGCCACCGCCGTTAATCCGGCACTGGTGGCGAGCTGCTCCGCCTTTTCCGCCGTGGTCACCGCTTCCGGGAAACGGCCGGCCTCGGCGTAAGCGGCGGCCAGCGTCCCAAGGAACAAGGGTTCGCCATAATGCGTCAGTTCACACGCGCGTTCGGCCAGTTGTACCGCTTGCGTCCCATCGCGGAATTCAGCCTTGGAACTGGTCGCCAGCATCCACGCCAGATTGTTCAGCGCGCCGGCCAGGTTGGGATTTAATCTCAAGGCCTCCCGGTATTGGGCCACGGCTTCCCGGGTGCGGCCCGATTGGCCAAGGGTCATGCCCAAATGAAAGAAGGTTTCTGGGCGGTTTGAATTGACCCGGATCGCTTGGCGAAAGTTTTCAATTGCTTCATCAAACCGGCCCTTGGCGGCAAGGGCGATGCCCAGATAGTCCAGCGCTTCGGCGTAATTCGGATTGAGCTGGATGGCTTGGCGATAGTTCTTGATTGCTTCATCGAACCGGCCTTGGGCGGCGAGGGCGTTACCCAGATTGTTCAGCGCTTTGGGGTAATTCGGATTAATCTGGATGGCNNATAGTTCTCAATCGCTTCATCGAACCGGCCCTTATCGGCGAGGGCGACACCCAGATTGTTCAGCACTTTGGGGTTGTTCGGATTGAGCTGGATGGCCTTGTAATAGTTCTCAATCGCTTCATCGAACCGGCCCTTATCGGCGAGGGCGATACCCAGGTTGTTCAGCGCGTCGCAATAGTCCGGATTGATCTGAATGGCCTTGCGATAGTTCTCAA
>PLAY01000165.1 GCA_003134375.1 Limisphaerales bacterium
ATACGGTGCGTGAACACGATTGGCATCATTCCCGCGCGTTACGCCTCGACGCGGTTTCCCGGCAAACCGCTTGCGCTCATCGCCGGCAAGCCGCTGATTCAACACGTCGTCGAGCAATGCCAGAAAGCCAGGTCGCTGAGCGAAGTCATCGTGGCGACGGACGACACACGGATCTGGGAGGTGGCACAGAATTTCTGTCACGCGGAAATGACGCGACCGGATCATCCAAGTGGTTCCGATCGCATCGCCGAAGTCGCCGGGCGTTGCGCCTGCGACGCGGTGGTAAACATTCAGGGCGACGAGCCGTTGATTGACCCGGCGGTGATTGACGCCGTTGCCGATGCACTCGCGCGCGACGAAATGTCCACCGCTGCGACGCGCATCACGCATCCCGAAGAACTCGATAATCCGAATGTTGTAAAAGTCGTTGTCAGCGCCGCAGGCCGCGCGTTATACTTTTCCCGGCGCACGATTCCGTATCTGCGCGAGGCCGCCAGTGGTTCGGTGAACGAGCAGTTGGCGGCGTTTGCTTTTTTAAAGCATCTCGGCATTTACGGTTACCGGCGGGAGACGCTGTTGCGGCTGGTGAAATTTCCCGTGTCGCCGCTGGAAGCCGCCGAGAAGCTGGAGCAGTTGCGTGCGCTGGAAAACGGCGTCCAAATCGCGGTCGTGATCGTGGATTACGACAGCATGGGGGTGGATGTGCCGGAAGATGTGAAACGGGTGGAACAGATTTTAAGAACGAAATAGCCGCAAAAAAGCGCAGAAGGCACAAAAGAAATTTTGTGATTTTTGTGCCTCTTTGCGGCAATAAAACATGAAGTTCATTTTTGTCACAGGCGGTGTGGTGAGTTCGCTGGGCAAGGGCCTGACGGCGGCGTCGCTCGGCACGCTGCTCGAAAATCGCGGACTCAAGGTGGCGCTCCAAAAGTTTGATCCCTACCTCAACGTGGACCCCGGCACGATGAGCCCGTTCCAACACGGCGAGGTTTATGTGCTCGACGACGGCGCGGAGACCGACCTGGATCTCGGCCATTACGAGCGGTTCACCAACGTCAAGCTGACCCGGCTCAACAATCTCACCAGCGGCCAGGTTTATCAGACCGTGCTCAACAACGAGCGTGAGGGCAAATACCTCGGCAAGACCGTCCAGGTCATCCCGCATGTCACTGACGAAATCAAAAACCGTGTTTACACGCTGGCCGAAACCTCCAAGGCGGACGTCGTCATCACCGAAATCGGCGGCACGACCGGCGACATCGAGGGCCTGCCGTTTCTGGAGGCCATCCGCGAGTTCGCGCTGGAAGCCGGCCACGGCAATGTGGTGTTTGTCCATGTCACCTACGTGCCGTTCATCAAGGCGGCGGGCGAATTGAAAACCAAACCCACGCAGCAATCCGTCGCCAAGCTGCGGGAAATCGGCATCACGCCCCACCTCATCGTCTGCCGCTGCGAAAAGCCGCTGGAAAAGGAGTTGCGCCAGAAGATTTCCATGTTCTGCAACGTCCCCGTGGAGGCGGTGATTGAAGAGCAGGACGTGGAACACTCGATTTACGAAGTGCCGCTCATGCTCCAGCGCGAGCGCGCCGACGACCTGATCTGCGGGTTGCTGCGTCTCGATGTGCCGCCCGCCAACATGACGCACTGGCAGGACATCATCCGCAAGATCATCGCGCCGCAGCATCGCGTCCGCATCGGCGTGGTCGGCAAATACATCGGCCTGCAGGACGCCTACAAGTCCGTCTATGAGGCGATCAGCCACGGCGGCATCGGCAACGATTGCGGCGTGGAAATCGTGCGCGTGGATTCGGAGGAGATTGAAAAGGAAGGCGCGGCCAAAATCCTCAAAGGTTTGGGCGGCATCCTCGTGCCGGGCGGTTTTGGCGAGCGCGGCATCGAAGGCAAAATCAAGGCCGTGCAATACGCGCGTGAAAACAAAATTCCCTATCTCGGCCTCTGCCTCGGCATGCAAATCGCCACCATCGAATTTGCGCGAAATGTCTTGAAGCTGGAGAAGGCGCACTCCACCGAGTTTGAGCCGGGCACGCCGCATCCCGTCATCGCCATGCTGGATGAACAGCGCAAAATTACCAGGAAAGGCGGCACGATGCGGCTGGGCGCGCAACCGTGCCAGTTGAAGCTCGGCACGAAGGCGGCGGAACTTTACGGCTCGTTCGTGGTGAACGAGCGGCACCGGCACCGCTACGAATTCAACAACGCCTACCGCGAGAAATTCGAGAAGGCCGGGTTTGTGTTCAGCGGTCTGTCGCCCGACGGCAAACTCGTGGAGGTCATCGAATTGAAGGACCATCCGTTTTTTGTGGCGAGCCAGTTCCATCCGGAATTTCAAAGCAAGCCGCACCAGCCGCATCCGCTGTTCAAGGGCTTCGTCGCTGCCGCGTACCAGAACATCCACAAGAAGGCGTTGTGATCGCCCCTTGGCAGCACCAGAGGTGCGGAATATTTGTAGTCGTGATCCAAACCAAATTCCCGAATTCCATCGGAGCGGCATCAGGAGAACGACTCTATGCTGCTCCTGACGGAGCTTGTGCGGCATCGGATTTGAAACTACAAATATATCGCGCCTACGGCGCTGGGAAACCATGACACGAACCTCAAAATGCATCCGCTGGTTGCTGCGCAGCCTGGCGGTGTTTGTTGTCATCGCAATTGCGGCGTTTGTCGTCTGGCGGGTGAATTTGGCGCACGACGTGGACGCGAAGTTGCAGGCGATCCGGGCTGCCGGTTTGCCGACGAATGGCAAGGAGTTAAACGCTTATTATCCCGCCGTTCCCGACAACGAAAATGCTGCTCTGGTGATGACCCAGGCCTTTGCGCTCATGCGCAATTATCCCGACAGCCGATCGAATGAAATCGATCAAATTCAATCTTTTCCCGCACGCTGGCAACACCCGACGAACGAACAAATCCAGTTGCTGACGGGTTATGTCGAAATGAACTCCAATGCGCTTGCAAAAATGGCCGAGGCGCTCAAGCTGCCAAAGAGTCGTTATCCGGTAGATTTTTCACCTGGTTTTGAAACATTATTGCCTCACTTGGATAAAGTTAAAGAATTGGCTCTTCTTTCTGAATACCGCGCGGTGCTCGCCATTGATTCCGGGCAGCCAACCAACGCAGACACTTCGGTTAAAGATATTTTTGGAATGGCGCGAACACTTGATGAAGAACCGGAATTGATTTCACAACTCGTGCGGTTTGCACTGGTCAGAATTGCAATTGTGACATTGGAGGACCGTCTCAATGCTGGCGAATTGAGCGACGCGGAACTGGCCAATCTGGCCAATGTCTTTGCACAACAAAAAGAAGCCCATTTTATTGCGCGGGGATTGATTGGCGAACGCGCGATGGTTGTTCCATTTTTTCGCACCAGTTTTGCAAAGCTGAAGCAGCTTTCAAATTTTGAGGCGCCTCAAGCCGAATCGCCAGCACCACAACGGCCATCACTGTTTTTGAAAACGACAGGCTTTTTTGAGCGCGACTTGTTTTTTTATTTAGGCGCGATGGAAACAAACATTTTTTTTGCCAATCTTCCACCGCCACAGAACCTGGCCATAACAAATTTTTCCAAAAAAATGGCGGAGAATGCGCGCAATCATTACTGCATTTTTTCAGCGCTGCTTTTGCCAGCCATATCTAGTTCATTAACTCGCGAAGCTGATGATTTCGCTCGCATTCGTTTGGCGACAACCGCAATCGCTGTCGAACACTATCGCTTGTTGCAAGGGCGGCTGCCCGATAATTTGAGCGAGCTTACGCCGCAGTTTCTTCCAAATGTTCCGATTGATCCCTTCGACGGTGCGCTATTGCGGTATCATCGCCTTGCCAATGGTTACGTGATTTACAGCGTGGATCGTGATGGTCACGATGACGGCGGACGGAAAAAACCCGCTGACTGGAGACCCGGCGATAAAACCACCTACGACATCACCTTCACTGTCGAACGTTGATCGGCAAATATTTCCCGTGATCTATTCCGAAGCCATCCAGTTTCTCTACGGCCTGCGTTTGTTCGGTGCGAAGTTCGGGCTGGAAAACACGTTCAAGCTCGCCGCGCTGGCGGGCAATCCGCAGGACCGGATCCGGTTCATCCATGTCGCGGGCACCAACGGCAAGGGCTCGACCTGCGCCATGCTGGAAAGCATTTACCGGGCGGCGGGGTTGCGCGTCGGGCTGTTCACCTCGCCGCACCTCGTCTCGTTTCGCGAGCGGATTCAGGTCAATCGCCAGCTTATTCCCGAAGCCGAGGTCGTTCGGCTGGTCGAAGAATTGCAACCCTTGCTGAAACAGTTTTCCGCCGACCATCATCCGACGTTTTTCGAGGTCGTCACGGTCCTGGCGCTGAACTTTTTCGCGGAACAGAAGTGTGACCTGGTGATTTGGGAAACCGGGCTGGGCGGGCGGCTCGATGCCACGAACATTGTCACGCCGCTGGCCAGTATCATCACCAACATTCAGTTCGATCACCAGCAATGGCTCGGTGACACGCTCGAAAAAATCGCCGCCGAGAAAGCCGGCATCATCAAACCCGGCGTGCTGGTCATCACGACGGCGGATGAACCGGAGGCATTGGCGGTCATTGAAAAAATAGCGCGAAAACAAAATGCACCGCTGATTAAAGTCGAACAGACGTCCCGCCTGTTCGGGGCAGGCGAGACGCCTGCCCTACCTTTGCCCGGCAACCACCAAAAATTAAACGCCGCACTCGCCTTCGCAACGGTCGAGACGTTGCAAAGTGAAATCCCCGTGAGCGCTGCTGCGGTCCGCACCGGTCTGGAAACGGTGAGCTGGCCGGGGCGGTTGCAATTAATCACCCACGATTCGGGCCAAAACATTCTGCTCGACGGCGCGCACAATGTGGCGGGCGCGAAGGCATTGCTGTCGGCATTGGAAAAGAATTCCCCCGCCGCAAGGCAAACGCTGATTCTCGGCGTGCTGCAAGACAAGGACTGGCCTCACATCTGCGAAACCCTGGCCCCGACGGCTTCGCGGATTTTCACCGTGCCCGTCGCCAGTGAGCGCACCGCCGACGCGCGCGAACTCGCGGCGGCGTGTCGCGCGGCGAACCCGGCGGCCGAAATCGCCGCGTGCGATTCGTTGTGCATGGCATTGGACCAGGCGGTCAACGACCGTTTCGTCGTCGTTACCGGCTCGCTTTATCTGGTCGGCGAGGCGTTGGAATTGCTGGGTCTTTCACCGGCGACCGGCGGTGAGCGGGCGCTGAATGAGTGGAGCGCAAGTCCCCAGCCGCTGCCCGCAACCGGATAGGATGAAATCAGGCGCGCGGAACGACGATATCGCCCATCGCTGCATCAGTTGTTCGACTGCGGCCAACCACATTGTTGCCGTGAATTAGAGTTGCGAATTACTCAAAAAAGGACACATTAAATTAATAACGCTTGAAATCTTCATTGCTTATACTTTTCATGTCGGTTGACGCGATTGCACCCGCAGGATAGACTTCGCCCGTGATTTTTGATGTGCAGGCCGCATGAATTTTTTCATGAAAATCTGGCATTCTTCCCTCGGGAAGAAGTACATCATGGGCATCAGCGGCTTCGTGCTGGTGTTCTTCATCGTCACCCATCTGATGGGAAACCTGCAGATCTTTGTCGGCCCTTACTGGATCAACACCTACGGCCTGTTTCTGCACGAACGCCATGAAATCCTCTGGCCCGCGCGCATCGTTCTGCTCACGATGGTCGTGCTGCATATCTGGTCGGCGTTCAAGCTGCGGGCCGAGAACCAGGCTGCCCGGCCCGTGAGTTACGCCGGCAACCCGGCCCCGTTTGCCGCCAGCTACGCCTCGCGCACGCTCATGATGAGCGGAATCATCATTGCCGCCTTTGCCGTGTTCCATCTGCTCCACTACGCGCTGGGCGTGCGGGCGGTCAACCTGACCGGCATCAACTTCAGCACGTTGCAAGACTCCCAGGGCCGGCCGGACCTCTACCTGATGTTGCTGCTCGGATTCAGCCGCTGGCCCATTTCCGTCTTTTACATCATTGCCATAGGGCTGCTTTGCCTGCACCTCAGCCATGGCATGCGCGCCATGTTCCAGTCGGTCGGTTGGAAATGGACGTTCGGGGGCGTATCGCATCTCCCCGACAAGATTGCCCGCTGGTTTGCACTGATCATTTTCATCCTTTACGTGTCGATTCCAGTCGCCGTGATGTGCGGCTACGGCAAGGCTTACAAAGAGCGGGCGCTCCAGCACCTCACGGCGAACGCGATTTCCGGAAAGGAGTCTGCCCGGTGACATGAATCTCGACGCCAAAATTCCCCCCGGCCCGCTCGCGCAAAAGTGGGACCGCTACAAGTCCAACATGAAGCTGGTCAGCCCCGCCAACAAGCGGAAGTTTGACGTGATTGTGGTCGGCACGGGGCTTTCCGGCGCCGCCGCCGCTGCCACACTGGCCGAGCTTGGCTACCAGGTGAAGGCGTTTTGTTTCCAGGACACCCCGCGCCGGGCGCATTCCATCGCCGCCCAAGGTGGCATCAACGCGGCGAAAAACTATCAGAACGACGGTGACTCCATCTTTCGCCTGTTTTACGACACCATCAAGGGCGGCGACTTTCGCGCGCGCGAGGCAAACGTCTTCCGGCTTGCGCAGGTGAGCGCCAGCATCATTGACCAGTGCGCGGCGCAGGGCGTGCCGTTCGCCCGCGAATACGGCGGCACGCTGACGAACCGCTCCTTCGGCGGCGCGCAGGTGTCGCGCACGTTTTACGCGCGCGGCCAGACCGGCCAGCAACTCCTGCTCGGCGCCTACCAGGCGATGTGTCGGCAGATCAGCTTGGGCAACATCCACATGTTCCCCCGCACGGAAATGCTCGACTTGGTGGTCGTGGACGGCGCGGCCCGGGGGATCGTGGTCCGCAACCTGGTCACCGGCGACATTTCCCTGCATTCGGCCGACGCCGTGGTGCTGGCGACCGGCGGTTACGCCAACGTTTTTTTCCTCTCCACGAATGCCATCGGCTGCAATGTCACCGCGACGTACCGCGCCTACAAGCAGGGCGCGTTTTTCGCCAACCCGTGCTACACGCAAATCCATCCGACATGCATCCCGGTGAGCGGCGATTATCAGGCGAAGCTCACGCTTATGTCCGAGTCGCTGCGCAACGACGGCCGGGTCTGGGTGCCGAAGCGCAAGGAGGATTGCGACAAGGAGCCGGCGGCGGTTCCCGAGGCGGAACGCGATTATTATCTGGAACGGAAATACCCGAGCTACGGCAACCTCGCGCCGCGTGACATTGCTTCGCGCGCAGCGAAGGAGGTTTGCGATGCCGGGCGCGGAGTTGGCCCCGGCGGGCGGGGTGTTTATCTTGATTTGTCGAATGCCATCCAACGGCTGGGGGAAAACACCATTCGCGACCGTTATGGCAACCTGTTTGACATGTATGAACGGATCACCGGTGAAAACGCCTACCGGCAGCCGATGCGCATTTACCCGGCCGTGCATTACACGATGGGCGGCACCTGGGTGGATTACGGTTTGATGAGCACGCTGCCGGGCTTGTTCATCATCGGCGAGGCGAATTTCTCCGACCACGGCGCCAACCGGCTCGGGGCCAGCGGGCTGATGCAGGGACTGGCCGACGGCTATTTCATTTTGCCTTACACGGTCGGGAATTATTTCGCCTCGACGAAGCCGGAAAAAATCCCGGTGGGCCACGCCGGATTTAAAAAGGCGGAGGAGGACGTGCGCCAGTTCACGCGGCGGCTTTTGTCCATCAACGGCAAACGCAGCGCGACGAGCTTCCACAAGGAACTGGGCAAACTGATGTGGGAAAACTGCGGCATGGCGCGCACCCGTCAGAGCCTGGAGACCAACCTCAAGCACATCCCGGAATTGCGTGAAGAATTCTGGAAAAACGTCAGGGTGACGGGTTCGGGCGAAGAATTGAACCAAAACCTCGAACACGCCGGCCGCGTGGCGGACTTCCTGGAATTTGCCGAATTATTATGTCTGGACGCGCTGCACCGCGAGGAATCTTGCGGCGGCCATTTCCGCGGGGAGCATCAAACCGAGGACGGCGAGGCCCGGCGCGACGACACGAACTTTGCTTACGTGGCCGCCTGGGAATTCAAAGGCGCGGACAAGAAACCGGAGTTGCACAAGGAACCGCTGGTTTACGAGGAAGTTCACATGGCGACCCGCAGCTACAAATGAACCTCACGCTCAAAATCTGGCGGCAGAAGAACGCGGCGTCACCCGGAGGTTTCGAGACGCACGAGGCCCGCGACGTCAGCCCGGACATGTCGTTCCTCGAAATGCTCGACATGGTCAATGAACGCCTCATTGCCGCGGGCCAGGAACCGTTTGTGTTCGACAGCGATTGCCGCGAAGGCATCTGCGGCACGTGCTCATTGGTCATTAACGGCGTTCCCCACGGCGGCCGCAAGGGCACCACCGTCTGCCAGTTGCACATGCGCCATTTCCAGGACGGTCAGACCATCACCATCGAACCGTGGCGCGCGCGGGCGTTCCCGTTGGTGAAAGACCTCATCGTGGACCGCACCGCATTCGACCGCATCATGCTGGCCGGCGGTTTCATCTCCGTGAACACCGGCAATGCGCCGGAAGCCAACGCGCTGCCGGTGTCGAAGGAAATCGCCGATCTCGCGATGGATGCGGCGGCGTGTATTGGTTGCGGCGCGTGCGTGGCCGTGTGTAAAAACGCCAGCGCCATGCTGTTCGTCGCAGCAAAGGTTTCCCACCTCAATTACCTCCCGCAGGGCCGGGCCGAAAAGGACCGCCGCGTCAAAAACATGGTGGCGCAGATGGACCAGGAAGGGTTCGGCAACTGCACCGTCACCGGATCGTGCGAAGCCGTTTGCCCGAAGGAAATAAACCTCGATTTCATCGCCAAGATGAACCGCGACTATGCCGTGGCCGTGGTCAAAGGCGAACTTAAAGCGAACAGCGGCGGCGGAGTGGGTTAGGAAAATCTTTGTAGCGCAGGTTTCCAAACCTGCTGTGTCTGCCGACTTCCAAGTCGGCTGGGCGTGCGCCGTCAAACGTGCGCGGGTTTGGAAACCCGCGATACAGCAGACTTGGAAGTCTGCGCTACAGACCGCTCCGCTTTGATCATTTGCCGTAAAAGCGTGGCTGGCCGGTTCAAACCGCCACGCCGTCTTCCTCGGCTTCCATCGAATTCACCAGGTCTTTTTCCGCCAGCACCCAGTCTGCGAGGGTCAGCGGATGATCCGGCAGTTTGTCGCGATACAGGCGATACGCATGTTCGCGCACCATCCCCTTGGTGACACCGGGAGAGAACGGGGCGGGCTGTTCCATGATTTTTGCTGTTTTACTTTTTGTTTTCATAGGCAACTCCTCATCTCTGGTTCAACATAAGCCTCCCCGCCGCTTCTGCAAGTGGGCGCGTGCGAGGGTCAATAGACCGGGTGGTTGCGGGCAATTCCCTGAAGCATCTCCTCGGCGTGCGCACGGAGTTTTGCATCCATGTTGGGCAGCAGCAGCGGTTGCAGGGTGATGCGCGCGGCTTCGAGGTCGTGATTTCTCAGTTGCAACTGGGCCAGCGAAAACAGGTAGGCCGGGTTTTCGGGTTCCAGTTGGATGGCGCGTTGCAGGTGCTGTTCCGCCAACGCGAGATTATCGCCCTGGACCATCTCGAAAAAGCCCAACAATTCATGTGCCGGCCCGAAGTCCGGCATCAGCACGAGCGATTTTTGGAGTTCACCTCGAATTTCCGCCGCCGCGTCGTTTTTGAGCGGGGCATGCCGGTCTTGGGCATCCGCCGTGCGCTGGTACTGTTCCCGGGCATAAATATAAAAAACCAGAAAACTGGTTGAACCGTGCTGGAGTGCCGCCTGCAAATGGCGCAAAACTTCATCGTGCTGTTTCTGCTCGGCGGCGAGCAGACCCAATCCTTCGTAGGGCAGGGGGCTGGCGGGCGCGAGTTTTTGCGCCTGTTTAAAATACGCCTCGGCGGCGTCCGGACGACGAATCCGCAAGAGTTCATCGCCGAGGCGAAAGTAATTCTCCACGAGTGTGATGGGCCGTGTGGTCAGGGTGATGGGGGAGGAGATGTCTGCCTTCAGCGCCAGTTCAATGGGGGTAAACCGGCCCTGCCGGAGGTAGCGGCGAAGTTCAGCTTCCACCGCCGGCAAGGTGGTCTGCATCGCGTTGGTGAAAGCTTGTTCGGGAAACTGGCCCTGGCGGAGGAGTGGGGTGAATTGTCTGAAACGGGCCTGGTAAGCGGGGTTGTCGCCCGCCATCAGGAAATGCGTGAGCAGCCACGATTCGGCGTAGAAGATTCCCTGCCGGTCGCGCTCATTGTATTGTGGCGAGTTGTGAGTGACGGCAAACAACTCGGCCAGCGGCAGCAGGGGTTGTTGCGCCAGCAGGCGCAAATGATGGCCAATCGGGTCGCCGATGCGGGCGTTGTAGCCGGTCGTTTTGAAGGTGGAATAGACTTCGGCCATTCCCTCCTTGAGCCAGAGCGGCCAGACTCGGTCGTTATGCCGGAACAGCAGGTGGGTGTATTCGTGAAAGATGACTTCCATGTCCGTGTAGGCCGAATTGGTGCCGGGCAGGGCAAGCACGATCAGGTTTTCGTCGCTGCCGCGCTGGAAGAAGGCCGCCAGATTGGCGGGCTGGCCCTGATAAAGCGGCAGGAACGGCTTCATCGTTTCGTGGTCGGGGAAAGCCATCACCACGATCGGCGGGGAGGCCACCGCCTGCGCCCCGGCCATGAGGGTGTAAGCCTGGCAAAACTGCTCCAGACGCGCGGAAAGTTTGTAAACGTCCTGGGGCGCGCCGCAACTGTAGATGTTGAAATGCGCGGTGCGCGTCTCGAACCACTGCCTTTGCACCAGTGGAAGGTCATTCGTTTGGGTGGGGGCAGAGCCAAGTCCCAACGCCACCAGCACAACTGAAATCAAAGGCATGCTGCGAATCATAGACCAATTGACTCTAGCAGCCTGTCGGACTTA
>PLAY01000118.1:0-452 GCA_003134375.1 Limisphaerales bacterium
GTGACACGTGACCAATGCGGAAAGGTGAAAGCGTGGGGTGCAAGCTCCGCGTCTAAGCCCCCGTGAATGTCGGCCGTAACTATAACGGTCCTAAGGTAGCGAAATTCCTTGTCGGGTAAGTTCCGACCTGCACGAATCGTGTAACGACTGAACGACTGTCTCGGAGAGGATCTCGGCGAAACTGTAACGGCGGTGAAGATGCCGCCTGCCCGCAGTAGGACGGAAAGACCCTATGCACCTTTACTGTAAGCTCGTATTGTGTTCTGGTTCGTGATGCGTAGCGTAGGTGGGAGACTTTGAAGCGGGGGCCTCGGTTCCCGTGGAGTCGCAATGTGAAACACCACTCTTTGCTAATTAGGATTCTAACCTCATGCTGTAAGCCAGCTGGGGGACAGTGCGTGCGGGTCAGTTTGACTGGGGCGGTTTCCTCCCAAAGAGTAACGGAGGAGCGC
>PLAY01000118.1:515-670 GCA_003134375.1 Limisphaerales bacterium
ATCGACGACCCGGTTTGGCACCTCGATGTCGGCTCATCGCATCCTGGGGCTGGAGAAGGTCCCAAGGGTCCGGCTGTTCGCCGGTTAAAGCGGTACGCGAGCTGGGTTCAGAACGTCGTGAGACAGTTCGGTCCTTATCCACTGTGGGCGCAGGA
>PLAY01000118.1:760-6913 GCA_003134375.1 Limisphaerales bacterium
ACTAATCGGTCGTGCGGCTTGATTGCTTTTCTTTTTCTTCTTTGAAGAGGAAGAATGCGATTTAAAACTCACGAAAAGTAATTGTTCGGTAATCCTGTGTGCAGTTTTCAGAGAACATCAGAGGGTGACAAGTGACGTGTGACACGTGACAAGTTGCCCCTAAAGTTTGTTCTTTTACATTTTGGTGCGCTGGCTCGTGGCTTTCATGTCACCTGTCACCCGTCGCCTGTCACTTCTTGGTGGCCATAAAGCTGTGGTCCGACCCGATCCCATTCCGAACTCGGCCGTCAAACACAGTCTTGCCGATGGTAGTAGTCCTATAGGTTCTGCGAGAGTAGGTAGCCGCCAGTTTTTCAAAAAAAGCCGGAGAATATTTTCTCCGGCTTTTTATTTTCAACTTTTGAAGTCAGCGCAATCCCCGTAATCCACGGTTCATTTCAACGTCCACACACAACTGTCGCTCAATTTCTTCCCGTCACGCTCCGCTTTGGCTGCGATCTGGTTTTCACCTGGCCTTAAGGTGACGTTTTCCCAAATGAACACGCAGTTCGTGCCATTGCTGGGTTTGCCTTGTGAAATACCGTTCAGCAGCAATTCCACTTCCTTCATGTTGGAATAAATTTTCACGTCCGTCACCGCGTTGGTCCGTTCGGTGAAGCGCCGGCTGGTGATATAGACCATCGGTTCATCCGACCAGTTGGCCTGGTAAAAATAGAACGCATCCTTTTTCGTCTTGCGGTCATAGGTCACCAATCCCTTGTCATTGCGGCCCGGCACGCCGCCTTCGTGGCGTGTGCTGACGGCAAAGTCGAACATGTTCCAGACAAATGTGCCCCAGACGAACGGGCGCGCCTTCATCGCCGGCCAGGCGGTCTCGTGGACGAGGGCCTGCCATTCCTCCGGATGCCATTGGCTGGTGGTGACGGGTTGTTTGGGATTTTGTTCGTGCTGGGTGACGTTCGCGCCCGCGCCGTATTCACTCACGCAAAACCCGCCGTGCCGGCTGTCCTGGCGGCGCGAGTCCAGCGAATTGCCAAAGTCGTCCTTGCTGCCCCAGCCGGAATACCAACCGGGATATATGTTCCAGCCCAGCAGGTCCGGGATTTTGTTCATTTGCGGCATCGCGTTGTTGCTGGTGGCGGCGATCGTCGGGCGCGTCGGGTCTTCGCCGTTGGCAACAATTTTCAAGTCCTGCAACAAACGGTGCGGATCAGTTTTGTTGGGCCAGAGTTCGTTGAACAGGCTCCAGGCAAAAATCGAGGGGTGATTGATGTTTTGGCGGATGAGGTCGAGCAACTGGTTGCGCGAGGTCTCGGCGAATTCTGCCGACGCATTGATTTCGTTCACCTGCGGCAGTTCCGCCCAGACGAGAATGCCCGCCCGGTCACACAGGCTGTAAAAAATATCGCTGTGCTGATAATGCGCGCAGCGGATGACCGTGCAGCCCATTTCCTTGATGAGCTGGATGTCTTCGTCCATGTCCGCCTCGGAAATCGCCCAGCCCTTGTTGAACCGATCTTGGTGCCGGTTCACGCCGTGCAGATGATACGGCTGGCCGTTCAGGAAAAATCCCTTGTCCGGGTCCACCGAATAAAATCGCAGGCCCAACGGTTGCCCGACCGAATCCACCACGCCGTCCGCCGAACGCAATTCCACGACCGCCTGGTAAAGATACGGATCCAAGCGTCCGTTCCACAGATGCGGGTTGGGCACCACGACCTGCAACGGATACGGCGCGGTGACATTGGGCGAGAGCTGGATGGGTTGTTCGCTCTTCGTCACCAGCTTTCCACCGGCATCGAACACGCTGGCGACTAGTGTCAGCGGCTGTTTCCGGAGGATGCCGTTTGAAATCTGCGCGATCACGTTAATCACCGCCTGTTTTTTCGTGACGCTGGTCTGGAGCCAGGCGACGCCGGGCGAGCCGTGGTCGGTGACCGTGAAATTTTCCCCGCCGGTTACAATCAAATGTACCGGGCGATAAATCCCGCCATAGACCGAAAAATCGCCGCTCAACGGTGCAATGTCCGGCTCCCACTGGTTGCTCGCGCGCACGGCGAGCAGGTTGGTGCCGGTGGCGGATAGGTTGGTGGTGATTTCAAAGGCGAAGGCGCCGAACGCGCCGCGATGCTGGCCGAGCCGTTCGCCATTCAAATAAACGTCCGCCACCAGGCTGGCCGCCTCGAACCGCAAAAAATATCTTTTGCCGGATTGCGGTGCTCCAATGTTCAAGTCGCGCCGGTACCAGCCAGGCCCGCGATAAAAATCCTTTCCCTGTTGCGCCTCTTCCCAACCCCAATTGTGCGGAATGGAGACGGTTTGCCAGTCGCCGTCACCGAAGTTGACCGTTTCCGCATTTGTGATCTTGCCGGATTTAAACCGCCAGCCGGAATCGAGCAGTGTGCTTTCACGTGCAAACAGGTTGAAGGAGAAACCGAGTGCCATAATGAAAATGGGAAACTTGCGCATGAGCGAATCATGCCGGAAACTATTCCGGCGGCAAGCGCAACGTCGTATCGGTTAGCGGTGTTTCTTCGCTTGCCTTTTCAAGCAGCGCGTTCGGGAGCGACTTCGCGGCCTTTGCGCCCAACTGTTTTAATTTCTCCGTCTGACTGACCAAGTTTCCCGAGCCGGTGTGAAGCTTGGTCGAGGCGTCTTCCCACGCTTTGCGCGCCTTGCCGAGCGCATCACCCACGGCTTGCAGGTCTTCCACGAAGCCGACGAACTTGTCGTAAAGTTTACCGCCGCGGTCGGCGATTTCGAGGACGTGTTTTTGCTGGTCGGCCAGCCGCCAGACGTGCGCGACGGTGCGGAGGGTGGCCAGCAAAGTCGAGTTGGTGATAAGCACGACGTTGTGATCCAACGCCTCGGCGAACAATCCCGGCTCGCGCGCGATGGCTGCGAAAAACGCTGCCTCGATGGGTACATACATCAGCACGAAATCCGGCGTATTGATGTCGTGGATGTCCTGATAACGTTTTGCGCCGAGGTCACGGAAATGTTTACGCAACGCCTCGACGTGCCGGTCAAGACCGGCGAGTTTGGCCGGGTCGTCGGGCGCGTTCACGGATTCCTCGTAGGCGCGCAGCGAAACTTTGGAGTCAATCACCAGATTACGCTTCTCCGGCAATTCCACAATCACGTCGAGAAACCGCTGGTCGCCCTCGGTATCCTTCGCACTGTGTTGCCGGCGATAGTGAATATCCTTCTGCAACCCGGACTTTTCGAGAATCTGGTCGAGCATGTTCTCGCCCCAGTTGCCCAACGCTTTCACGTCACCCTTGAGCGCCTTGGAAAGATTCGCCGCCTCTGTGCCGATGCGGCTGATCTGTTCCTTAAGTAGCGCGTTGTGCGTGGCTGTTTCCCTGCGCGTCGTGTCGAGGCTCGTCTTGAATTCGCCGAGCGTCTCTTTCAGCGGTGCGAGCAATTTCCCGAGACTCTCCGTGGACTGCTGGTTAAAGCGGCTCGCGTTGTCCAAGATCAACTTGTTCGAGACCGCCTCGAACTCCTTGCGAAATTTTTCCTGGATTGTTTCGATCTGCTGCCGCTCTGTCGTCAACCGCTCGTTGAGCGATTTCAACTCCGCGCCCAACTCACCGTTGTGCTGTTTGAGCGAGAGCAATTGTTCCTGTGATGTCCGATGCTTTTCATCGTGTTGCGCGATTTGCTGACGAAGTTCAGCCACCAACGCTTCTTGGCCATACATTAAGTCGTCACGAGAATTTGTAAGTGCCACCGTCCCTTTTGATTGTCGGCGTGCTAACCACCCGATTATGGCAATCAGTACGCCGCCAGCAGCAAACGCAATCAATAGTTGGAATCCGACAGGCATATTCGGGTTATGATTTCAGATTTACGAGTCAAACATTTGGCACCCCGTTAATCATATATCGTAAATCGTAAATTCAAAAGTGTGCCACGACCTCGATTTCCACGTTTGCGCCTTTCGGCAGCGCGGCGACCTGAATGGTCGAACGTGCCGGGAAATCGCCGGTGAAATATTTCGCGTAAATCTCGTTCATTCCGGCGAAATCGGCAAGGTTCGTCAGGAACACCGTGCTCTTGACCACGTTGGCGAACGTCAATTTTTGGTCGTCCAGAATTGCTTTGACATTTTGCAGCACGCGTTCGGTTTGAACCTTGATGTCGCCGGCAACGAGATTCCCGTCCTTCGGGTCAATCGGGATTTGGCCGGCGCAGAACATCAGGTCGCCGACGCGCACGGCGTGATTGTAGGGACCGACGGCGGCCGGCGATTTCGCCGGTTTGATGATGGTTTTGTTCGCCATAAAATGCGGCGCAAGGTCTAACGGCTTTGAGCGTGCGGGTCAAGGAAAGGCATTGGAAGACAGGCACGTGCTTTTCATTCGCACGCCGTCCGCGCGGCTGTTATTCTGCTCGCCAAATTAATGTCTGTTCACCACCACAACGAAACCGGCGTCGCGAAAGAAAACCATTCGCTGGCCGCGCAATTGAATGCGGCCGCCGAGATTCTCGAAAAAGCGGCGGCAAACCGCGCGTTGCTCGCCGGGCTGCCGGAGCAGGAACGAATGCGCCTGCTCAAGGCGGCGGGCGAGATTTACTGCCCGGACGTGAACGCCCGGCGGCGGTTGGTAAAGGCCAAAGTGCGCCAGCGCAAGGCGGAGAAAATTCAGCGGGACCAGTCCAAACTTAATAAAACCGGGATTCGAAAGCTGCGCCGGGAAAAAACCTTCACCACGCCGAATCTGATTCCGCCCATCGGGTTCAAGCAGCAGGAGGTAGAAGGCGACCCGGAGTTCCGTGAAGTCGTCGAGCCGCAGAATTGCTACATCTGCAAGCAGGACTACACGACGATTCATCATTTCTACGACCAGCTTTGCCCGGCGTGCGGGGAGTTGAATTTCCGCAAGCGCACCGAGTCGGCGGATTTGCGCGGGCGCGTGGCGCTCCTGACTGGCGGGCGCGTGAAGATCGGTTATCAGGCGGGCATCAAACTGCTGCGCGCCGGGGCGCAACTCATCGTCAGCACGCGCTTCCCGCGCGACGCGGCGACGCGTTACGCGGCCGAGCCGGATTTTGCGGAGTGGGGGCATCGGCTGGAAATTTTTGGACTCGATTTGCGCCACACCCCGAGCGTGGAGGCCTTTTGCCGGCATCTGTTGGCGACGCGGACGCGGCTGGATTTCATCGTCAACAACGCGTGCCAGACCGTGCGGCGTCCGCCGGATTTTTATCAACACATGATGGAGGGCGAAAGCGGTTCGCTGAACAAAATGCCGGAGCCGGCGCGCAAGCTGCTCGGCGCTTACGAAGGTTTGCGCGGCTATCATCTGCTGCCGGAAGGTGAGACGGCTCGCGGGGATCGCCACAGAGCGGGACAAGCTGCTCGCCCCACCAATTTGATGGCGGGCATTTCGCAGGTCACGGGTATCACACACGCGGCAGCGTTGTCGCAAGTGCCGCTGTTGCCGGACGAACGCGCCGCGCAGAAGGATTTGTTTCCCGAAGGCCGGTTGGATCAGGATTTGCAGCAGGTGGATTTGCGCGAGCGCAATTCGTGGCGGCTGCTGCTGGCCGAGGTGCCGTCGGTCGAGCTGCTCGAAGTGCAGCTCGTGAACGCCATCGCGCCGTTCATTTTGAACGCGCGGCTGAAGCCGTTGATGCTGCGCACGCCGGAACGTGACAAGCACATCGTGAACGTGTCGGCAGTGGAGGGACAATTTTACCGGAAATTCAAGACGACCCGGCATCCGCACACGAATATGGCGAAGGCTGCCTTGAACATGATGACGCGCACGTCGGCGACGGATTATCATGCGGACGGCATCCACATGAACAGCGTGGACACGGGCTGGGTGACGGATGAGGACCCGGTGCCGATTGCGGCGCGCAAGGTGCAGGAACACCGGTTTCATCCGCCGCTGGACATCGTGGACGGCGCGGCGCGCATCATTGACCCGATCATCGCGGGTTTCAACACCGGCGAACACGTCTGGGGAAAATTCCTGAAGGATTACCGCGAGACGGATTGGTGAAATGTGCGGTGAGAATTGTCTGAAAAGGAAAACAATTTATTCGTGGCCGCCGTGCTGGCGCAGCAATTCCGCCACATCTTTGTAACTCCCAGCCGCCAATTTCAAAGGCGTCATGGTGTGCATCTCAATAGTTCCC
>PLAY01000051.1 GCA_003134375.1 Limisphaerales bacterium
CACACAACTCTTGACACTACCTTGTAATTTTCCGGTGTTTTCTGTCCAAACTCTTCTGCCTCCATCCCGCCCGCAAACATGATTTACGGAAAATTCGTCATTTTCCCGGCTTCCCGGTGTGGCCTTCCGAGTGCGCTAAATGCCGTTGCCAATTTGCGGCATATTGTGCCGCCAGTTTCGCGTCCTCAATCACAAGCAAGTTTTCCGTGTTGTTTTCCTCGGCGGTTTTCGTGAAATTGAAACAGCCGGTCATATCAGCGTCCATCCCCACCTTTTATGGCAATCTATGCGGCGTGCCCGTCTGAGTGCTGAGTGAGCAGGCCGGAGATGTACCCACGGCAGTGCAGGTATAGGTGCCACCCGCCGGGCAAGGCGGAAGGCTGCCAGCTGAGTTGAGCTTGATATAAGGCGTAAGATCAATGGTCATTGTTGATGGTGGCACCGGTGGATTTGCCCTTTTCCAGCGCGAACTCATTAGCTGCCGCGTCGATCTGGCGGAGGTTGTTGATGCAGGCATTCTGTTGCGAGGTGGCGCGGGCTTTCACGAAGTTGGGAATCGCGATGGCCGCCAACAGGCCGATGATGGCCACGACGATCATGATTTCCACCAGAGTGAAACCCGCCTTACGGAGGTTCTTGATCTGTTTCATTTGTTTGCTTTCTGTTTATGCGGTGGAACTCAGCGTCAGGCAGGTTATGATAATGACAATTTGGTTCCGGTATTGCCTGACGCAACCGCCACGGTTCAAACAGCAGCAACCCTAAAACCAAACGCAAAAAACGTCTGTATAGCTTCTGCTAATTAACTTGTGGGAAAATTTCCTACAACGTATGAAGGAACGAGGCTTCAGTGGGGTTGCTGGCTTTCATGCCAGCGGACGGCTTGAAAAACCAGTTCATGGATATTGGCCAGGTTGAGCTTTTCTCTGATGCGGGCGCAATAGACATGAACTGTCTTAAAACCCACATTCATCTGCTCAGAAATCTGACGCGTGCTGTAGCCACGCCCCAGCAATTGAAACACCTCGAGTTCGCGATCACTCAGGGCCGCGATGGCCGTCGGCTGGTCGCCGGTACCTTGGACGAGCTTTTGCGCCAGCATGGCGTTAACGGCGTTGCTGAAATAATGGCTGCCTTGGAGCACCGCCCGGATGGCCTCCAGCACCTTGTCGGTGGCTTCGCGTTTCATGACATAACCCGCTGCCCCGGCCCGCATCGCCCGTTCGGCATAGAGCATCTCGTCGTGCATGGACAAGACAATCATGTCCACTTGGGGATGAGTCGCTTTGACGTCCTTGATAAGTTCCAGGCCCGAACCGCCATCCAACGAAATGTCCACCACGACAATCCGGGGCAGAAGCGTCCCGATCAAACCGAGCGCCTCGTGGGTGTTGCCGACCGAGCCACAGACTTCAAAATCCGGCTCCTCATTGATCAGGTTGGTGAGCCACTCACGCACCAGCGGATGGTCGTCCACCAGCAGAATTTTAGTTTTCGGCGGCATGGTTTTCAGTGTCAGTCAGCCGGGGGTGTAAAACGCAAACCGCGCGCGCGCCGCCCGACGGCAAATTTTGGATTTCAAAAGTCGCACCAATCATGCCGGCGCGATAATCCATGATCCGCAAGCCCATGCCTTTTTTAGTCCGTGCGTCCGCCGGCAATCCAGTGCCATCATCCGTCACCGCCAGCATGATGCTTTTACTGGTGGCGTCCAGCGAGATGACAAGGTTGCGGGCACAGCCATGACGGATGGCATTGCTCGCCGCCTCCTGGGCGATGCGATACAAATGGATACCCGCCCTGGGGTCGTTCAAAACAACCGCCCCGGAATGTTGCAAGCGACAGGAAACATTGAAAGCTTTGGACAGGTTGGCCGCCAGGTTCTGCAACGCGCCTACCAAGCCATCCGCCCCCAACTCGATGGGATGCAACGTGCGGGCAAGGTTCCGGGTCAGTTCAATCGCCTCTTCCACCATGGCCACCACACGGTCAGCCATGGCCGGTTCGACCGTGGATTTGTTGGCCAGTTTTTTTGCCAGCACCTTGCCCGCCAGGGCGGTGGCCGTCAGATGCTGTCCCAGACTGTCATGCAAATCATGGCCGATCCTCCGCTGCTCGGCTTCCGCGATTTCCAGGAGTTCCTTCTCCAGACGGCTGCACTCCCGGATTTCCTGCCGCAAGCTTTCCGTCCGTTGAGCCACCAGATTCTTCAAATGGTTCCGGGTGGAAAACAAAACGACCACCAGGAGAAAAATCGACAACACGATGCTCGTATTCCAAATCGGGGTCAGAAAATCCGAATAACGCTCCCCCGCCGCAATATCTGCAAACAGCCAGACGAACGACGACATCACCGCCATCACAAAGGCAAACCCCGGCCCCACGTATCGCAGAACATACAGGATGGGCAATAGATAAAATACAAGCATGGTGAGCTCGTATCCCGTGATGTAATCAGCATAGCCAACCAACGCCAGCAGCCCCAAACCACCCAATACGCCGGCGATTTTCGTTTGCAGCTTGGTGCGTGAACTCATGGGGGAAAAATGTGACGGGTTTGCCCGCCGTGGACAAGCGAAAGTCAATGCAAACTTGTTTCATTGGGGGCCATTGAAATGCGCTCGTGGATTCATGCTGACCCGATAGCGCTGACCCGCGCACAGTCGGTCGGACTCTCATAGCCACCCGCTCACGCCCAAATCTTCAAAGTGGGTTTCGTTGAGGGCGAGATTATGTTTCTGGCAGAATTCCACCGTCTGCGTCGTCTGGCGGCGGAAGGAATCATCCTTGGTTTGCTCCGGCGTGGAGAAGCAGATATGGCTTTCATAAAATGATTTGGCGATTGCGCCTCCGGCCTTTAATCTGTCGCCATGCGTTTTATTGGCAATGTCATCGAAAAATTGCAGCGGCATCCGAAGCGGGTGGTGTTTCCCGAAGGCACGGAGCCGCGCATCTTGCAGGCGGCCCGGCAGTTTTACGCGCTGCGGCTGGGTGCGCCTATCGTGCTGGGCGAGCCGGAGAAGGTGAAGGAAGTCGCCGAGGGCTTGAATGTTTCGCTCGACGGCATCCGCGTCATCAATCCCGCCCAGAGCGAGGATCTCGATAATTTCGCCAACCGGCTTTACCGGTTGCGCCGCGAGAAGGGGCTGCGCGTCCCCGAAGCGCGCGAGGCGATGATGCAGCCGAATTATTACGGCGCGATGATGCTGGCGATGCACCAGGCGGACGGGTTGATTTCCGGCGCGTCACACTTCACCGGCAGCGCGTTGCGGCCGCTTTTTCAAATCATCAAGGCTGCGCCGGACATCGCCACCGTGTCGAGTTGCATGATCATGGAAGTGGAAGACACGCGCTTCGGCGAAAATGGCGTGTTATTCATGGCCGATTGCGGTGTCGTTCCCGATCCGACGGTGGACCAGCTCGCGGACATCGCCGTGACGACCGCACGGCTGGCGCGCCACATGCTGGGCATCCGGCCGCGCGTGGCATTGCTGTCGTTTTCCACCAAGGGCAGCGCGTCGCATCCGTCCGTCGGCAAAGTGCAGGCCGCCACCGCGATGGCCCGGCGCAAGGCGGAACAGTTGTTTTTGGAAGCCGACTTCGACGGTGAATTGCAGGTGGACGCCGCACTCGTGCCGGAAATCGCCGAGCGCAAATTGCACGACAGCAAGGTCGCCGGCCGCGCGAACGTGCTGATTTTTCCCGATCTCAATTCCGGCAACATTGCCAGCAAGCTCGTCCGGATCGTCGGCCATGCGAACGCTTACGGACAGATTTTATTGGGCCTGAACCGGCCGGCGGCGGACGTTTCGCGCGGCTCGAACGCGCACGACATTCTCGGGGTCGCGGCCATCATCGGTGTGCAGGCGACGGATTATCAAAAACTTTATCCGGGCGCTGATGCACATTTGCCCGGCGAGTAAATGAACACCACCACCCCGCGTGTTTTTATTGCCGCCACGCGCCAGAACGAGGGCAAGACCACCGCGTCGCTGGGCCTGATTGCCGCGTTGCAGGAACATTTTCCGCGCATCGGCTACATCAAGCCCGTCGGCCAGCGGTTTGTTGAAATCGAGGAGCAAAAAATTGACGAGGACATTGTGCTCATGGACGCGGTGTATCGCCTGAATTGTCCGCTGGTGGACATGAGCCCCATTGCCGTCGAGCCGGCCTTTACCCGCAGATACCTTGAATCGGCGAACAATGAAGCGCTGGTCAAACGCATCCAGGACGCCTTCGACCGCGTGGCGTGGGAAAAGGATTTTGTGCTGTGCGAAGGTTCCGGGCACGCGGGCGTCGGCTCGGTTTTCGATTTATCCAACGCCCAGGTCGCGAAAACGCTCGGTTGCAAGGTCATCATCGTCACCCAGGGCGGCATCGGCAAACCGATTGACGAAGTCTGCCTCAACCAGGCGCTGTTTGAAAAGGAAGGGGTCGAAGTCATCGGCGTCATCATCAACAAGGTGCTCGAGGAAAGAATCCCCGAAATCGCCCGGTTCGTTGGCCGCGGCCTCAAACGCAAAGGGTTGGAGCTGCTTGGCGTCATTCCCCATCAACAAATGCTGTGCAACCCGACGGTGGATTTGATCCGCGAAGAACTGCGCACCGAATTGCTGAATCAGCCGCCCACATTGGACACGCTCGTGGACGACGTGGTCGTCGGCGCGATGGGTGCGCAAAATGCGGTTCAATTCTTCAAGCCCGGCACGCTGCTCATCACCCCCGGCGACCGCGAGGACATCGTGCTCGCCGCGGGCGCGGGCGCTGACGGGCAGGGCAGCGAAAAAATGGCGGGCATCGTCCTGACCGGCGGTTTGCGCCCCGGCGCGAGCGTGCTCAAGGTCATTCAGACCATGCGGATTCCGGTTTTGCTGGCGAAGGCGGACAGCTATCAGGTCGCGTCCAGGGTCCACAACCTCACCGTCAAAACGCGGCCAGCCGACGCCAAAAAAATTTCCCTCATTCGTGACATCGTCGCCAAAAACGTGAACATCGAAAAAATCATCCAATCCTTGTAATATGACAACTCCGCTGCCCATCAATCCCGCGCTGAACCATCTGCCCGTGTATCAACCGGGCCGGCCCATCGAGGAAGTCGCACGCGAACTCGGCCTGGACCCCGACAGCATCATCAAGCTTGCGTCGAACGAAAACCCGCTCGGCCCGTCGCGCCTTGGGATCGTCGCCATGCGCCAGGCGCTCAAGCAGGTCAACCTTTACCCCGATGGCAACGCGTTTTATCTGAAACAAAAGCTGGCCGCCAAACTTGGTGTGACCCCGGCCAATCTTATTCTCGGCAACGGCTCCAATGAAGTCATCGAACTGGTCGGGCACGCGCTGCTCGGTGGCGAAGGCGCCACGGCCACCTCGCTTGGCGACGGGGGCGTCGCCGCTACTGCGGAAGTCGTCGTGTCGCAATACTGCTTCGCGGTTTATCCCATCGTGACCGCCCTGTTCGGCGCAAAACTCGTCGTCGTGCCGGCGAAAAATCATGCCCACGACCTCGACGCGATGCTGGCTGCCATCACGCCGAACACGCGCATTGTTTTTGTCGCCAATCCGAACAATCCCACCGGCACCACCGTTGGCCGCGAGGAACTGGCGCGCTTCGTCAACGCCGTGCCCGCAAACGTCCTGCTGGCCCTGGACGAGGCCTACATCGAGTTCCTGAACGAACCGCTCGACTTGGTTTCGGAAATCCGGAACGGCAGCAAACCAAACCTGCTGTTGATGCGGACGTTCTCGAAGATTTACGGCCTCGCTGGTTTGCGGATTGGCTACGGCATCGGGCATCCTGACTTCATTGCCGCGCTGGAAAAAATCCGCCAGCCGTTTAACATCAACTCGGTGGCGCAGGCGGGCGCGCTCGCGGCGCTGGACGACAGCAAACACGTCGAAAAGACGCGCAAAGTCAACTCGCGCGGACTCAGACTTTACGCACGCACCTTCCGCAAGCTGAAGCTGGAATTCATTCCGTCGCAGGCGAATTTCATCCTGGTGCGCGTGGGCGACGGCCAGCGCGTGTTCGGGGAATTGCAAAAGCTGGGCGTGATCGTGCGTCCGATGGGCGGCTACCAACTGCCGGAATGGATCCGTATCTCCATCGGTACGCCAAAGGAAAACCAGCGGTGCCTCGAAGCGTTGAAATCCGTGCTCGGGCAGAGCCAGACCGCCAGCTAACGCAAGTGGCAGGCGGATTGCAACGGTTTGTTTTAGCGCCGTCGGCGCGGCATCGTTGTAGAAACCGTCCCATAGAATATTTTCAAGCTCCGTCAGGAGCGNNTCGCTCCTGACGGAGCTTGAAATACAATGATTCCGGTTTCTACAAAGATGCCAGCCCTGACGGGCTTTCAAAAAACTTTGCGCGTCTCCGCGTTCTCCGCGCCTCCGCGTTTATCCCCGCTTTTTCCGCACCGGCCCAGTGAAGCATTTTCCGGACTGACAGAAATTTCGCCCAAAATAATTATTTGAATCCGGCCGAAAACCGAATACTTATCTCCGCGTTGAAACACCATAACGAGCCAAAGTGAAACTGACCGACCTGCGGGGCATCCTGCAATACATTCCGCAATTTCGCGAAAAGACGTTCATCCTCGCGGTGGACGGCGCGATTGTCACCGACGAGAACTTTGCCACGCTGCTGCTGGACGTGGCGGTGCTGCGGTCGTTGAACATCCGCGTCGTGCTCGTTCACGGCGCGTCCGCGCAAATCAAGGCGCTGGCCGATGACCAGAAAATCCAGGCCTCCGATCTCGGCGGCGGCGGCGTCACGGACGCGGCCACGCTCAATCTGGCGCTCACCGCCGCGAACCGGCTCACGCACGAAATTCTCGAAGGCCTTTCGGCCAACGATCTTCGCGCCACCAGCACGAATGCCATCATCGCCCATCCCATGGGCATCATCCAGGGCGTGGACCATTTGTTCACCGGCAAGGTCGAGCGCGTGGACGTGGAAATGCTCCAGTCGCTGCTCAACCAGGGCGTGGTGCCGGTCATCCCGCCGCTTGGGTTTGACGGCGATGGCAAGACGTATCGCGTGAATTCCGACGGTGTGGCGCTGGCGGTGGCGGACGCGCTCAAGGCCATCAAATTGATTTTCATCACGACGCAGGATGGGCTGGTTTACAGCGGCAAACTCATCCGTCAGATGCTCGTGGCGGAACTGGAAAAACTGTTGTCGCAAAACAGCGCCGGATTTTTGCCGGAGATTTTATCGAAGGCACAGCACGCCGCCGCCGCCTGCAAGGCCGGCATTCCGCGCGTCCACATCATCAATGGCCGGGTGGATGAGGGCCTGCTCGCCGAGGTGTTTTCCAACGACGGCATCGGCACGCTCATTTACGCGAACGAATACCAGCAAATCCGGCCCGCGAAGAAAAAGGATATCCGGGCCATCCAATTGCTGACCAAGGCGGCGGTCGAAGCGGATGAACTGGTCAAGCGCACCCGGGCGAGCATCGAGAAAAGCCTGGGCGATTATTACCTCTTCGAGATTGATAAAAATCCGGTCGCGTGCGTGGCGTTGCATATTTATCCCGAACAGAAAAAGGGCGAGCTGGCGTGCCTGTACGTCAACCCGTCGTTTGAAAACCAGGGCATTGGACGGAAGCTGATTCAGTTTGTGGAAAACAAGGCGCGCGAAATGGCCCTGGGCGAACTCATCACGCTTTCGACCCAGGCGTTCACTTATTTTCAGTCCAAAGGCGGCTTTGCCGAGGGTACGCCCGACGATTTGCCATCCGCCCGCCGCGAAAAATACGAGCAAAGCGGAAGAAATTCCAAGGTGCTGGTGAAGAAATTGGCGAAACCAGTGTGATATGTCAGCGAAAACCGATTTGGTTGATTATTACGCCAAACGCGCAAACGAGTACGAACGCATTTACCAAAAGCCGGAACGTCAAAAGGATTTAGCCAGCCTGCGAAAACTTTTCCAGCAGACTTTTGCAAGGCACAGCGTTTTGGAAATTGCCTGCGGCACCGGCTATTGGACGCAGGTCGTTGCGGAGACCGCAAAATCGATCACGGCGACCGACATCAACGACGAAGTTCTTCAGATTGCCCGGGCCAAAAATTATGCCGGTAGCATCAGTTTTCAAAGAGTTGACGCATTTAATTTATCGTTCCCCAAAAATAGTTTTACCGCTGGACTCGCCGCCGCATGGTGGTCGCATTTGAGAAAGGCACAAATCCGGGATTTTCTTTTCCAATTTCACCGGCTGTTTTCACCCGGCTCAATCATCGCCTTTATGGACAACCGATTTGTTCCGGGCAGCAATACGCCCATCGCCCGGACGGATGCCGAAGGGAATACTTATCAGTTGCGGAAGCTTGAAAACGGAGACGAGCATGAGGTTCTGAAAAATTTCCCAAGCGAAAAGGAAGTCCGGGAAGTTATAACGGATTTAGCGGGGGAAATTTCCTGGACCGAACTGCAATATTATTGGTTTTTAACCTATAGATTGAAATGAAATTGCCTCACAATTTTCTTCAAGTTTGCAAACGACGCGGCATTATACCAGCGCGCTTTGTTCTCATCGTAAGCGTCGCAGACCAAACCGTTTCATTTTTTGGGAAAGTTCGGAGTTCCGCCTTCAGGCGGCCAGGACCGGCTAAAGCCGGAACTCCAAACGGATACGGTTTTGTCCGGACATTCCGCTGCTCCACTTCCCTTTTTGGCATCAGCCAGGTCGCCGGCTCGAACGGCACGCCGCTCGGATTGCATCGCGTCGTGGAAAAAATCGGCGGTGGCTGGCCGGTGGGGACGGTTTTCAAGGGCCGCCAGCCGGGGGGCTACACCTGGCAGGGAATGCCGGATGCCAAAATCACCACGCGCATTCTCTGGCTGGAAGGACTCGAACCCGGCTTCAACCGCGGTGGCAACGTGGATTCCCACGCCCGCTACATTTACATTCATGGCACCGGCGACCAGACAACGATTGGCAAACCCATGTCGTGCGGCTGCATCCATCTGGCCGACGCCGATTTGATTCCGCTCTTCGACAGACTGCCCAGCGGCACGCTGGTTTGGATTGGCGAACGCTGAGATAATTGATTGGCAGTTCGGTGGGGCGAGCGCCTGTCGGGTCGAAGTCAAACGAAGACCGATCCCCGCGAGCCGTCGTCGCTGCGCTTTGACGCGCCAAGGCCGGCTCGTCGGCAGCCTCGCCCCATCCAGGTTGTTCCGTTGCCGGATTTCCGAATCTACGCTGCGTTCACGCGGCGGTTCCGAGATGGGAAAAGATGCAGGAGACGAACGCGGAAGCGTCAAACGGCTTGGCGATATAATCGGCGGCGCCAGATTCAAAGCAACGTTGCCGGTTTCCCTCGCACAATCGTCCGGAAACAAAAATGACCGGGATATGGACCAACTGAAAATCCTGTTTGAAACAACGGCAAAGCTCCAGGCCGTTGGTGTCCGGCAGATCAATATCCAGCGTGATCAGGTCAAACTTCCCCTCCTGCGTCAGGCGCAGGGCTTCCGCGCCGGTTTTGGCGCCCGTCGTTTCGCAACCGGCGCGTTTTAACAGGTAAATCATCGTGGCCAGAACGTCCGGCTGGTCTTCCACGACCAGGATTTTTGGTTTGGGAAGGGGTGCGGTCATGATTCGGTCATTTTTTCCCGGGAGCATTATGGCGGGTCAGTTTTTCGCGAATGGCGTTGCGGACGAATTTGGAACGGTCCGAATCTTCCTTTCTGGCGCCCTGATCCAGGCACGGCATGAGCTTTCCCGGCACCCAAACTGCCAGCAGTTTGCCCTTTGGCTTTTTCCCTGAGCCGTGCTTCATGACATGGTGTATATATTAAATCTATATCCAAGTCAACATTTTATTTTGGTTTTTTCGGCGGCAAAGAAGTATATATGAATCGTCATGCCCAATCAGCGCGCACCAGGTCAAAAATTGCTGCCCATTGCCGTGGACGAGAAATTTCTCCGGGAATTGGACGCCGGGCTGGGGCAGGCCGGTTACCGGAACCGTTCACAATTCATCCGGGACGCCATCGTTGAAAAATTATTGCGCGCGGACATTTCCCTTTCCAAAGACCTGGCTTTGCCGCCGCATCGTATTGGAAAGGGCGGGGGTGTTTCCTCCCAAAGCCGTTATCCGGTTCACCGCCCATCCGGCTACGCGTTGAACGAGAAGGCCGGTTCCAAAAAGGGTGCGGTTTCAGGACGGAAGCCCGGCTCAAAGTGACAGTCTTGTTTTTCCATCGGCCCTCTGCCGGTCAGCCGGGTCGGGTCTTCCTCATTAAAACCGGTTCGGGCGACAGTCGCCAAGGAGGTGGGGATGAAGGATCCCGCGGAAAAAACGACTGTCCGCCCGAACCAAAATCCAAAACCCATATGGTCTCCGCCGCGCATCAAAAAGCCATTTGCGCGGCAAGCCTTAAATTGAAAAGAGCCAATCGGACGCTTTCAGGCTGTAATGAAAACCGGTTTCATCCTCATAACCCACCGGGGCCCGGGCTTCGATTGCGGCGCGCAATTTCGCTATGATTCGAACCGGAAAACTGACCTCATGCCATGCAATCCGCAGAGTACTGGCAGACGACGCAGACGTCGTTTGTTCAACGTGGCGCTTCGCTAATTGATTGCCAGCAATCATGTTACGACCATCCGCTTCCAGACCGAAATATGCTCGCCATTTTTTGGCAACATTTTAGCAATAATTGCGGAATCAATCCGACCGGCCTGCCAGACCTTGGTGAAGGAAGAACGGCCACCGGTTGCGAAGAGCACCGGAAACTTCGCACTTTTCACTTTGGCTTTTTGGCTTACCTTCCTGCCCATGACCTTGAACGAGCAGATGACGCAACTGGCCCGGCAGGCCAGGGTGGCGTCGCGCGAACTCGCCCAACTCACGACGGCGGGGAAAAATTCGTGTCTGCTCGCGATGGCGGCCGCGCTCGAAAAAAACGCCGACGCCATCAAATCGGCCAACGCGCTGGACATGGACGCCGTCGCGAAGTCCGGCCTCTCCTCGGCCATGCTCGACCGCCTCAAGCTCGACGACAAACGCATCGCGGCGATGGCGAAAGGTTTGCGCGAAGTGGCGGCGCTGGCGGATCCGGTGGGAAGAATTCTGGATGAGCGCGTCCGGCCCAACGGTTTGAAGCTCAAAAAAATTTCCACGCCCATCGGTGTGGTCGTCATCATTTACGAATCACGTCCCAATGTGACGGCGGACGCGGCGAGCCTGTGCTTCAAATCCGGCAACGCGGTGATTTTGCGTGGCGGCAAGGAAGCGTTGAATTCAAATCAAGCCATCGCGCAAATCATGATTGAGGCTGGGAAACAGGCGCTCGCGAAATTTCCCGAACACGCCATCCAGGTCGTGCCCGTGGCCGACCGCGAGGCGATTCCCATTTTGCTTTCGCTCACGCAATACATTGACCTGTGCATGCCCCGCGGCGGCGAGGGATTGATTCGCGCCGTGACCGAATGCTCCAAGGTGCCGGTCATCAAACATTACAAGGGTGTCTGCCACGTTTTTGTGGACGCCGACGCGGATTTGAAAATGGCCGGGGAAATCGCGTTGAACGCGAAGATCCAGCGCCCCGCCGTGTGCAACGCCATGGAAACGCTGCTCGTGGACCAGGCGGTGGCGGGAAAATTTCTACCTGCGATTGCGCAAAAACTTTATGAGAAACACGTCGAGCTTCGTGTTGACGAAAAGACACGCGAGATTCTCAACTCTCAACTCTCAACCCTCAACCCTCAACTTCGTGCAGCGACCGAGCAGGATTTTTACACCGAATACAACGACTACATCCTGAATGTGCGAGTCGTGGACGGCGTGAAGGCGGCGATTGACCACATCAATCAATACGGCTCGGCGCATTCAGACAGCATCGTTACGAAGAACGAGACGCACGCGAAGCAATTCCTGGCCGAAGTGGATTCCGCGGCGGTGTATTGGAACGCCTCGACGCGCTTCACCGACGGCGGCGAGTTCGGCATGGGCGCGGAGATTGGCATCAGCACCGACAAAATCGGCGCGCGCGGCCCGATGGGCCTGGACGAACTGACCAGCTACAAGTGGCTGGGCATCGGCAACGGGCAAATCAGGACTTGAAGAAATGACAGCTGATGAATTCGTAAAAATTGTTTGCAAAGGGTCTGATAAATTGCGCGTTGACGATGTTGTTTTCAACACTGGCTCTGAAGAATTTCACGGCAAAGGACTGATTCGAATTAGTCGCGAAAGCATTAATGTTGACCTAACCATTAACAAAGGAGAAAAAGTGCCGGAGGTTAAAACCGGCATTTACACCAAACGAGATTATTGGAAGCTAACCGGGATCATTGAAGATGTGTTGCAATTCAAGTGCGACAATGTAAGTCCGGCGGGTTGGAGTTCAAAGTCGTGGCCGGGCGATATTACAAAATGCACTTTTGATCTTCACCCTATTGACCTGATCCCGTCTGGTTGGGATGCGATGTCGCGCCAAGAACGCAATCTGCACCTAAAGCAAATTCAAGAAAAGGCGCCAATTGCAAAAGAAAATCCGCCGAAACAGACGACTGAAGAAGAACGGACGGGCGATTTCGGCGCGTTTTTGAATCA
>PLAY01000036.1 GCA_003134375.1 Limisphaerales bacterium
AAAGTTGGAACCGCCCTAGTTCAACAACCTCCCTCAACCCGGGCATCTCTCCCATCCGCCTTCATCTGACTCCGGCGCGACAAGCTGGAATTGGCGTAGCGGCGTCTCGGCAGAGCGCCGCCATCTGAAAAAGAGCGGGAAAATATGCGGCGGTCTGCCGACGCGCCGCTACGGAGAAGGAGAATCGTTTGCCGTCCCCTTGAAAATTCGCGCGCCTGGATTTGCCGGCAATAAAAACGGCGGCGGGAAAATTTCCCACCGCCGGGTGCGTTCGTAAAACCTTACTTCACGCCGACGAGATAGCCGAAACGGCCGCGGAATTGTTCCGGCGTCATCGAAACGACCGCGGCCAGCTTGGAGAGTTGTTTCGCGTTCTCAAAATCGTCGCGTTCCAACCGGATCATGTAGGCGCAGGCGCATTCGTAGGCTTCGCCGTCCACGTTGACCTTGCGGTTTTGCATGCGACCGGTTTTTGGGTCGAGCATTTTGTCGAACGGCAGCGGGTTCATCTTGCCATTCACGAAGCTGATGATGGCGCCGTATTTTTCGGATTCGGGCGAGAGCAGGAACTTGACGGCGGCATAACCGAGGTCGCGGGTGTATTCGGCGTCAAACGGGATCGGGTCGGCGCAACGGAGTTCGTAGCCGAGGTCCTTGTCAATGAAGGTCATCTTGATGCCGAGTTTTTCCAGGCGCTGGTTCAAAAGCTCCTTCATCAGGCGGCCGAATTCGATTTCGCCGAGGTGCAAATGGCCGTGCTCGTCGTAAACCACCTTGCCAAAACGTTCGATCTGGCCTTCCGGCAACGCCTCCACCAATCCTTTTTCGCCCATCGCCTCGATGAGGCCTTCGGCAAGGATGACAATGCCGTATTGCGAACCTTCGGCCCGCCGCTTGACAATGGAGCCGATGATGATGTCGCAAACTTCGTCCACGGTGACCTGTCGTCCGTGGAATTCCTCCGGAATGATGGCGAGTGTGGCCGCGGCGGCCTTGGCGATGCCGAGCGCGAGGTGCCCCGCCGCGCGGCCCATGCTGATGATGAGATACCAGCGCGACGTGGTGCGCGCGTCCTCGGCGAGATTGCGGACCAGGTGAACGCCGTAGTGCCGTGCCGTTTCAAACCCAAACGTCGGCGTCGAACCGGGCAGGGGCAGATCATTGTCAATCGTCTTGGGCACGTGCGCGACGCGGATTTTTCCAAGGCTTTGTTTGGCCACGACGCTGGCGGAAAACGCCGTGTCGTCGCCGCCGATGGTTACCAGCGCGGTGATGCCGAGCTTTTCAAAGACGCTGAAGATATTGTTCATCTGCTCCGCGGACTTGGTCGGGTTTGTGCGCGCGGTGCCGAGAATCGAGCCGCCGCGCAGATGAATGTCCTTCACGTCGCGGATGGACAGCGGCCGGCAATACTGCACTTCACCCTGTGCCAGCCACTTGAAGCCGTCGCGGAAGCCGATGACTTCGTAACCCTGGTTGATGCCTTCAATGGTGGCCGCCGCGATGACGCCGTTGATGCCCGGCGCCGGGCCGCCACCGACCAAAATTCCCAATCTGCCTTTATTCATTTAATGGTTAATGGGTTCGTTAATTTGTAAAACCGTAATCGCAGCAGGATGCCAAGCACCGGAAAGAATTCAATTCCATTCTTGCCATAATCAAACCACAATTTGCCAAAATGAAACCGGCTGTTTTTTTCGACCGCGACGGGGTGTTGATTGAGGAAAGGAATTACCTGCACCGTGTCGAGGATGTGGTGTTCCTCCCCGGGGTGGCGGCGGCGCTAAAGCGTCTCCAAGATGCCGGACTCAAACTGTTCATCGTTTCCAACCAGTCCGGCGTCGGGCGCGGTTACTTCACGCTTGCGGACGTGGAGCGCGTCAACGAGCATTTGCGCCGCGAACTGGCCCGGGCCGGCGTGTACTTTGAAAAAATTTACATCGCGCCCGAGGCGCCCGATCAGCCCAGCCGCGGCCGCAAGCCGGCACCGCAGTTTTTGTTCGACGCGCGCGATGAATTTAATTTGAACCTCGCGGAGAGTTTCATGGTCGGAGACAAGTTGATTGACTTGGAATGCGGCTGGAACGCCGGAGTTAAAAAGAGCATCCTGGTCCGCACCGGTTACGGCGCAAAACTGGAACGCGACTCGGCGGAACCACTCAAACTTGCGGTGATTGTGGACGATTTGACCGGCGCGGCGGACTGGATTTTGAGTTCTGGCGGCGGCGAATAAAGTGGGACAGGCATCTTGCCTGTCTCACAAGCACGTCGCGTGGGAAACAAATGAAACGGTTTGGAATTCTGAAAGAGACAGGCTGGAAGCCTGTCCCACTTTAATTTTATGTGCGGCATCATTGGATACGTCGGTAAAAAGGCGGCCTCGCCCATCCTGCTCGAAGGATTGCGGCGGCTGGAATATCGCGGCTACGACAGCGCGGGCGTGGCTTTGGTGTGCGGCGGCGATCTGCTCGTTCGCAAGAAAATGGGAAAAATCGGCGAGGGACTCGCACGGCTTTTGAAATCCGAACCGGTCGAGGGAAATCTCGGCATCGGCCACACCCGCTGGGCCACGCACGGCCCGCCCTCGGACAAAAATTCCCATCCGCAACTCGACCAATCCGGCAAAATCGCCATCGTTCACAATGGCGTCATCGAAAATTACGACGCGCTCAAACAGAAACTGCTCGCCACCGGCCACAAATTCAAATCCGACACCGACACCGAGGTGCTCGCGCATTTGATAGGTGACTACTACGAGAAACGCCGTGGCAAGGTAGGGTCATCGCGCCGCGATGACCGGACGGCGCGGCGCGCCGTCCCTACCCAAAACGGTTCCAACCCGCTGACCCAGGCGGTTTGCGATGCGCTGCGCGAAGTCATCGGCACCTACGGCATTGCCGTGATTTGTGCCGACGAGCCTGACATCATTGTCGGCGCCCGACGCGGTTCGCCACTCATCATCGGCATAGGCGTTGGCGAGAATTTCCTGGCCAGCGACGCCAACGCCATCGTTGCCCATACCAAAAAGGTCGTTTATCTCAATGACTACGATGTGGCGACCATCACGCCCGAACGGTTTGACGTTTTGAATCTGGGCACGGACACCGCGAACGTCCAGATCAGCAAGCTCGAGTTTAGCCAGGAAGACGCCGTGCGCGGCAAACATGCGCACTTCATGCTCAAGGAAATTTACGAACAGCCGCGCACGGTGGAAAACGCCCTGCGCGGCCGCGTGGACAACGAGGGCGCGACCGCCAAGTTCGGCGGCCTGAACCTGACGTCCGCCGAGTTGCGTTCGATTGACCGCATCGTCATCGCCGCCAGCGGCACGAGCTGGCACGCGGCGCTGGTGGGCGAATATTTGATTGAGGAACTGGCGCAAATTCCGGTCGAGGTCGAGTTCGCGCACGAATTTTGTTACCGCAACGCGCCATTGGAAAAAAGCACCGTGCTGCTGGTCCTCTCGCAATCCGGCGAAACCGCCGACACACTGGCCGCGCTCCGCGAGGCCAAGCGGCGCGGCCATCGCGCGCTCGCCATCGTCAATGTCGTCGGCAGCACCATTGCGCGTGAATCCGACGGCGGTATTTACATGCACGCCGGACCGGAAATCGGCGTTGCCTCAACCAAGGCCTTTGTCTCCACGCTCACGATTCTGGCGCTGCTGGCCGTGCATCTGGGGCGGTTACGAAATCTTTCCGCCCGGCGGGCGCTGGAGATTCTGCATGCGCTGGAGGCCGTGCCCAAGCAGCTCGAATCCATCCTCGCGCAAAACAACGCGTTCAAGAAGCTCGCGAAGAAATATGCGAAGGCCGATGATTTCTTTTTCCTCAGCCGGGGTTACAATTATCCGATTGCGCTGGAAGGCGCGCTCAAGCTGAAGGAAATTTCCTACATCCACGCCGAGGGTTATTCGGCGGCGGAAATGAAACACGGCCCAATTGCGTTGATTGACCCCAAGACCCCGACGGTTTTTCTCGTGCCACAGGATTCGATTTACGACAAGACCATGGCGAACCTGGCGATGATTCGCGCGCGCAAAGGCCCGATCATCGCGCTGGCCACCGAGGGCGACAAACAAATCGGGAAGGTGGCCAACGATGTAATTTACCTGCCGAAGGCGCTGGAACCGATCAATCCGATCCTGGCGAGCGTGCCATTGCAGTTGTTCGCCTATCACATTGCCGTCCTGCGCGGCTGTGACGTGGACAAGCCTCGCAATCTGGCCAAAAGCGTGACGGTGGAGTGAAAAGGAAACCCGCTTGCTGCCTTGGCGCTGATGGAACGATCGTGCGCCATTTCCGAATCGAAGATTTCGACGTGGTCATCGCTTTGTGGCGGCGCACCGAGGGCGTGGGATTGAACGAGTCCGACACGCGTCGCGCCATCACCGCGTTTCTGCGACGCAACCCGAATCTCAGTTTCGTTGCGGAAAAGGATGGGCGGATCATTGGCGCCGTGCTGTGCGGCCACGATGGACGGCGCGGTTATCTGCATCACCTGGCTGTGTCAAAACGCCACCGGCGTTGCGGCATCGGCCGGCAGCTGGTGAACGCCTGTCTGGCGAAACTCCGCAAGGCTGGCATCCAAAAATGCAACATTTTCATCTTCGCCAACAACGCGGCCGGGATGAAATTCTGGGCGCATACCGGCTGGAGCCTGCGAACGGAATTGCGGCTGATGCAAATCCGCCTGAATGATGGACGCAGTGCGAGCGGGGATTGCCCATGCTGAACGGTTCTGGCTGCTGTCCGGCACGAAGGCCCCTGCGTCAGTTCAAAAATCTTTTTCAGCTTTGGTTGTCATTGACACGGCCCGGTTAAAGCGGGAAGTTAAAATCGTGTGTGATTATAGATTACAGCCATGAAAGCCGTTGCCATAAATGGAAGCCCGCGCAAGGGCGGGAACACTGAAATTCTTTTGAAAAAGGCGCTCGCGCCGCTGGCCGCCTCCGGCTGGGAAACCGAGTTCATCCAGCTCGGCGGAAAACCCATCCGCGGATGCCAGGCCTGTTATCAGTGTTTCAAGAAGAAAAATTCCCGGTGCAGCCAGAAGGATGATGTTTTCAACCGCTGCTTCGAGAAAATGGCTGCGGCCGACGCGATCCTCCTCGGATCACCGACGTACTTTTCCGACGTAAGCGCCGAAATGAAGGCGCTGCTGGACCGGGCCGGGCTGGTGGCGCTGGCCAATGGTGGATTGTTCCGCGGGAAAATCGGGGCTGCCGTGGTGGCAGTCAGACGCGGTGGCGGCACGCACGCCTTTGACACGATGAACCACATGTTTCTCATGTCCGGCGTCATCGTGCCGGGATCCATATATTGGAACCTCGGATTTGGTTTGGACAAGGGTGACGTGGCCAAGGACGACGAGGCTTCCCGCAACATGAATGATCTGGGCCAGACCATCGCCTGGCTGGGCGCAGCCATCCATCAACACGCCGGGAGCCGCCCGCCCACCGTGGTTCGCGAATGAATTCCCTCAAACCCGTTCCCATGCAATTTCGCAAATTCGGCAGGCTGGATTGGAACGCTTCGGTTCTGGGCTTTGGTTGCATGCGCCTGCCGACCGTGGACGGAAATTCCAACGGCCCCAATATCAACGAAGCGGAGGCGGTACGCATGATCCACCACGCCCTGGATCGGGGTGTGAACTATTTCGACACCGCTTACGTCTATCACGAAGGCAACAGCGAGACCGTTCTCGGCAAGGCGTTGTACGGCCATCGGGACCAGGTGAAAATAGCCACCAAGTCCCCGGTGTGGTTGATCCAAAAGGAAACCGATTTTGACCGGATGCTGAACGAGCAACTGCGCAAGCTCCAGACCGATCACATTGATTTCTATCTGCTCCACGCCCTGGATAAAAAGCGCTGGAACGAGTTCGTCCTGAAATACAAGCTCCTGGAAAAAGCCGAGGCGGCGATTCGCGACGGACGCATCCGCCACCTCGGGTTTTCGTTCCACGACGATTACGAAAGCTTTCGTGACATCATCAACGGTTACGACCGCTGGACGTTCTGCCAGATTCAATACAACTACATGGACACGGAGAACCAGGCGGGCACACAGGGCTTGAAGCTCGCCGCCGCCCGGGGCCTGGCCGTCGTGATCATGGAACCGCTGCTCGGCGGCAGGCTGGCCAAGCCGCCGGCGTCCATCCGCCAGGTGATCGAACGCTCCAGCGTGAAGCGCTCCCCGGCGGACTGGGCGCTGCAATGGCTTTGGGACCAGCCCGAAGTGTCGGTGGTGTTAAGCGGGATGAGCAACCTGGACCAGGTGAACGCCAACCTGGATTCGGCGGCTCACGCCCGCAGCCATTCATTTCAGACGGCGGACCTGAAACTGATCGCAGACTTGCGGCAAAAGTACCGGGAACGAACCGCCATTCCCTGCACCAAGTGCAACTACTGCATGCCCTGCCCCAATGGAGTGAACATCCCGGCCAATTTTGAAATCTACAACGAAGCATTTCTCCACGAAGACATTCCCGGCGCGCGCTTCAAGTATCAGATTTTTATCCCGGAAGCCGAACGGGCCAGTGTTTGCGTGGCCTGCCACGAATGCGAAGACCATTGTCCCCAGAAAATCCCGATCAGCGAATGGATGCCCAAGGTTCACGCGCTGCTCGGCGCCGCGTGATTCAGCGCACTGGCGGAGAACGGCGGCTGTTTGTCCCTGGCATCGGCAGATTTTTATCAGACGGCTTCTAGGGTTTCTGGAGACGAAAAAATCTCGTGATCGCGTCTGGCAATATGGTCACAACATATTGCCCGCCGTTGGTCTGAACCGTTGCCGCCACATTGGTCCAACTTCCCGGCGCGGTCAGGTCGGTTGAGGAATAAAGCGTGTAGCCGGTTCCGTTGGCAACGGGCCAGGCAAGAAAAATGTTGGTGCCCGCGGATGCGATGGAGAGAGAGGGCGAAAAGCAACCCGTGCCGATCAGTTCCATGTCAAAGCCGAGGGAGTTTCTCATGGCGTTGTATAGATGAACTTCCACCGCGACCAGGTTCGTTCCCGCGGGCAAATTCGACACCGCGATGTTTGTCGGGTAGAAAGTGTACGGCTGCTCCTGGATAATCGTATATTTCGACGCCCAGTTCGTGTAGTTGATCGGTCCGGTCGGCATGTTGGTGCGAAAAGCTTCCTGACCGTTGAGCCAGACCACGGCGCCGTCCACCCGCGCGAGGCGGAAATTGAGATTGGTGAAGGTTACGTTGCCCGGCACGACAAACGAGTCGCGGAAATAGGTTGTGATGTATCGGTTGGTCGCATTCGGCCCATAACTGACAGTGGTGAACACCGTCGAGTCGCCGTATCCCAGTCTCGCCGCTCCGCTGGCCCAGCCGCTGTCGTCGTAACCGGGCTGTGACCAGTTCGTCCCCAGGTCCTGGCCCGTGTCGGAGTATTTCCAAATGTCTCCGCCATGAATCAGTGTGGACGTCACCTGGTTGGTTGTAACGGTGATGGCCTGGATGCGGGCGAACCATTCCTGCGCGATGGCCTGCAAGCCCGTCTGATTCGGATGCACATTATCGCCGTTGAACATCACGGCTCTTTGCACGACGGAAAACATGTCGGCCAGGAACACTTTTTGCCCGAGGGCCCGCCGCTGGTTGACCATCGTTTGCAGGGCGGCGTTGTAAATGGGAATGTTGGTCGCATAGGCGGCGTAGTTGAGACCGGTTAGACTTGCGTTGTAGAGTGACGTGACCTTGGCGAGGATGACATTGGCGTTGGGAGCGTTTGAAAAAATAATATCCAGCAGGTTCGGCATGTCATTCGTTGCGACCTGGTAGGGATCGCGTCCCCGGCCAATGTCGTTTACCCCGATCAGCAGCAGCACCAGATCGGGTGTCGCATTGGTAAGGGCGTCAGCGGCGATTTTCTGGAGGTAAACATCCGGGCCGGCGTAGCCATGCACCGGACTGGTCATCACGCCGGGCGGGGCAATAACGGCTCCGCTATACCCTTCATGGTTCGTCTTGGTGAAACTCCCGGATGGCACTGACTGGTTCCGGCCCACAAAAGTGAAGGGATAACCGTTGGTATCAAGCAGCGGTTGCAGATACTGACGCCAGGCGCCGGGGGTGTTGTCATCGGTGATCGAATCGCCGATGGCCATGACCTTGATCGGGTTGGCGGCGCTGAAATTGGCCAGCACCAACTGCCCCCGTGCGGACATCAACGTGCCCGATAGCAACAGGCAAAACAGCGCCCGTTGGTGATTACGCAGCATCATGAATCAAAATATCCACCAAAATTGCCATCATCGCAATCCCAATTCCGGGTTTGAAATGGAATCCCGTGCTGGAATGGACTTTCCAAGACTCGCAAGTTGGGTGCCCAAAACTGGATGGTTTGCTGTCGCGAACTGCAAAGCACCAGTCCCACACGGTGGGACCGCCGCCTCAAGCTGCTCGGCCAATGGGATTATCATCCGAGGCATGCCGGCTCCCCGGACGCTCCTGTCTTGTCAGTGAGGCGCAACCGCTGTTTTTAATCCATGGGAAATCCTCCGGCTGTGCCGGAGATGGCTGACCACTCGCCGGTGCGTAAAACCAATATCAGGTGCCCGCGGCTCACGGGGCCGACATCTCGAATGCTACGCCGTAGTTGGGCTGCGCCTTTCCCGTGCCGGCGCCTTTGAACGGGTCGGAATCCCGCAACAGGCCCCAACGAAAAGTTCCTTGAAAAGAAGCGTTCATACGGACTTTTTCACCGATCATGGCGTAACCCACGCGTGCGTTGGGGCCGGGATCCGACGCGCAGGTGATAATCACCGCATCGCCGGAAATGGCGACGGAAGCAATGGCGACCTTTTCTCCACCCGCCGTGCTCACCTCAAAGCCCTTGCCCTGTTTCCACTCCTCGACGGACTGGTGCGGCGACTGAAAGGCGGTTTCCCAAATCAGGGGCGGGACCAGCACATGGTAATGAACGGTTATGACCGCGCCATTCCGTTTCACGGTGGTGGGTTGCAGCGGCTGCCAGTTTCGGCCGAGAACAACCCGCTCGTAATAAACCTGCCCGTATTTCTCGCCGAGTTGCCGGTATCCGTCGGCGGTCAAATGAATGCCTTCCTCGGATGGGTACTGGTATTTCGGGCCGGAGCATACGATGTCCGCGGGATGGTCAAGCCCGATTTTCCATTGCGCCAGCGTGGAGGCGGAGCGGTCGTTGCACGAATTCTGCTGCGACACAATCATCTGGATCTTCTGCTTTTGTCCAGTGATGGCCGGGAGGTCGGTATTGTAATCCGACCACAATTGGTACAGATCGTTCTCATAATCTGAATTGCCCGCGTCGCACTCGCCGTGGGTGACGATGATCGCGCTGACGCCATAGGTCTTGCCGGCGGCTTTGGCCAGGCGGGAAATGGCTTTCGTTTCGATCAGCGCCGCCTCGTAGGAGTGCCCGTTGACCCCCTTCTGCTCGGCATTCTTTTTCAGATAGATCATGCATTGCCCGTTTTCACCGACTTCACCCTGAACACTGACGAAATCGCGGCCCGATGCGGCCCGGACCAGGGCGGTGATTTGGTTGCCCATGGCCGAATGCGCGGTCTCGCCCGCAATGTTGTTTGGCCACGAGCTGGGATAACTCGAGGAAAGCCTGCCAATGGGTTCGACCAGTGGCATCATCGACAGGTTTGTATCGTTCGGATCGATTGGCCACGACAGCTGCTCGGTCGAGAGCTTGAGATTGCCGTACGGCTGGTACGTTGAGATAACCGGTCTGCCGGCCTCGCCCACAGCCAGGCTTTGCCCGGTGCCGATAACCCCTGACCAATCCCAGGGCACGGCGACCCCGGTTCCCGGGTTTGACGCGGCTGCCTGTACTGAAAAGGCCGTCAGCACGGCGCAAAAGCTGCACGAATTCACCAAGCGGGTAAAATGTTCTTTGTTCGGTCGCATATCTGGTGTTCTGCCTCCTCAATTTGAGGAGTTCACGCCTTTTGCGGAAGCACGGCGCTTTTTACATTTGTTGCGCTGCAATAGTAAAGAACAAAGTCTTTCGCCCGCCGCAAGCACATGACTTTTACAACAGCATGAAAGTTTTCAATAGATGGCGCTGCGGAGGACGTCGAACATTTTTTTGCCGGCATCCGGGTTCAACGGCTCTTTGTCCTTGGCATCGGCGTCTTCCACCAGTTCGGGCGGCAGTTCCTTGAGAAAAGGCATGGCGACGGGTGTCGCGGGGAATAAAAGTCAGTTGACAAATGTAATCTTTACGGTTACTAATTAATCAGCGCTTATGAGAACGAGTTGCCGCTTTGCCATGGCCGTTCACGTGCTGGCCGTCCTCGCTTACAAGGAGGGCGACCGGGTCACATCGGCCATGCTGGCCGGCAGCGTCAACACCAACCCGGTCATCGTCCGGCGGCTCCTCCTGTCGTTGCAGCGGGCCCGGCTGGTGGAGACCCGCAAGGGGGCCGGGTCCGGCTCCCGGTTGAGCCGTTCCCCGGGTCGCATCAATCTGGCTGAAGTCTATCGAGCCGTGGAAGCCGTTGAACCTTTTGCCAGTCCCGCCCGAAAAGCCAACACAGCCTGCCCGGTGGGCCATTGCATCCGGAAGACCTTGAACCAGGTTTTTGCGTCGGCGGAGAACGCCCTGGAACGGGACCTGGAGAAAACCACCCTGGCCGGGGTGATCGGCATGATCAAAGCCTCGTGTCCGGGCGCCGCCAAAAAAGCCGGTTGACAGTCTCTTTTTTTTGTGTGATTATGTAACTGTTGATATTACATATAATTGAAATTAATATGACAAATGAATAAGATAAGCACAATTGACAATCGAGGGAATAGCCGTTTGCTCCGGAAAGCCTGCGGGGCATGCTGCCGGAAGATACGGGCGCAGATTGCCGGCGTTAAAGAGGCGATCTTTGCGGAATACAGCCGCGCGTTCCGAGCGCCGGAGCGGCTGGTCCGCCTGGCCCTGAATGAAGCCGAGGCGGCAGCCTGGCAAACGAATTATCCGCACCTTTTTTTCCCCAACCTCGCGACAGAGAAGGTCCGGGCGGTGGCCGCCTGGAATGCCCGTCAGCAATCCGTGCGGGGGAACAGTCCGGTCATCATCCTGGCGGCGTAACCGGTTACCCGCGTTTTCCGAACATCGAAGCAACCGGTAAACGAATCGAATGAAAAGGCCAATATGAGAACCGCATTGAAAACAAACCGATTTGCGCGAGGCTCAACGGTCAAATCCGTTCGCATTCCCCTGATCGGGATGCGTCCGTCCCGGCGATTAAGATTCCGGATGCCTGAAACTACAATTGCGAGCACTCCGGTGTCCACGAACATCGCTCCAGCGGAACCCATGCCATCGGAATCACTTCATGGCGACACGTTGCAATTGTACCTGCGCGAAATCGGGCAGGTGAAATTGATCACGCCGCAGGATGAAATTGTTCTCGCCAAGCGGATCAAAAAAGGCGACCGGAAGGCGCGCGAACAGATAATCACGGCCAACCTGCGGCTGGTGGTGAAGATTGCCCGCGGCTACGAAGGCCTGGGGCTTCCGCTGCTCGACCTGATCAATGAAGGCAACATCGGCCTGATGAAGGGCGTCGAGCGGTTCAAGCCCGGCAAGGGCGCGAAGCTCTCCACCTATGCCTCGTGGTGGATCAAGCAATGCATCATGCGGGCGCTGGCCAACCAGTCCAAAACCATCCGGCTGCCCGTACACGTGGTGGACAAGGTGGCGCACATCCGCAAGGCGGAGGTACGGCTGCGCGAGGCATTTGATCGGGACCCGACGGACCAGGAGGTGGCGGACCATCTGGGACTCAATCCGCGCCGCATCCAGCAATATCGCGACGCGTCTCGGGCGCCCATTTCACTCGACGCCCCGATTGGGACCGACGAGCCAAAACAGATTTCCGAAGTGGTGGCGGACCCGGACGCCGCGGCGCCGTTCGACCGGCTGATCCAACAAAACGACTCGGAACTGGTCCGGGAAGTTCTGGCCACGCTCACGCCGCGGGAAAACAAGATTCTGGCCATGCGGTTCGGGCTGGATGATGGCCGGCCCAAAACGCTGGAGGAAATCGGCGACCGGCTGGGAGTCACGCGTGAACGCATCCGACAGATTCAGGAGGAAGCATTGAAGAAAATGCGCGTGAAAATCACCGAGCACGAGACGCCGGCCGTTGAAACGGCGTCCATGGCGGCGTGAACGGCGACAAATTTGTCTGTGTTCACCAACTCAAAGCTCCATCGGAGCGGAAGATAATAGCCCAAGGCAATCCCGCCGTGGCGGGAGCCGCCTTGGGTAAATCGTCCCACAAAATAATTCCCCCTCTCCTCCCCAAACGAGGAGAAGGCCGGGGTGAGGTGTAGAAATTAGTGCTTTGGCAATGGCTTTGCTGTTTTGGGAGGCAAAAATCGTCAATTGATGGCGTTGCGGAGGACGCCGAACATCTTTTTGCCGGCGTCCGGATATTGGCAAATCAGTCCTCCGGGCGCTCGCCACTGGGGGCCATCTTCACCAAAGGTTATTTCACGGGCGGTTCAGGCGGCTCAGTTCCGGAGGACGGCGGCGGGGAATTGGTGGACGTACCGGGCTTCACCGCTGGCGCGGTGTCGGCTCCGGCGAGTTCATCCGGCAGAATGGTGATGGCAATGCGGCGGTTCCTGGCTCTTCCCTCGGCGGTCGCATTGTCGGCGAGGGGGCGATATTCCCCGTAACCGACGGCCCCGACGCGGCGCGGGTCCACGCCCGCCTTTTCGGTGAGGAAATGCACGGCCGCCAGGGCGCGGGCGGTGGAAAGTTCCCAGTTGCTGGCGAACCGGTTGCGGGCTTCGGGCCGGATGGGCACGTTGTCGGTGTGGCCGATGACGTGAATCTTCAGTTGCGGATGTCCGGCGAGAATGGTTGCAACCTTGCGCATCACGGATTCTCCGGCCGGTTTCAAGATCGCCTCGCCGGAATCAAACATGACGCGGTCGAGGATGTTCACGGTGAGCTTGCCTTGCAGATTGGAGATGGTGACATCCTTGGATTCGAGGTCGGCGCGCATCTCATTTTCGAGGCCTTTGGCCATCTGGGCGGCGGTGTCCTTGTCTTGTTCCAGATCGGCAACCTTGGATTGCAGGGCCGCAATCTGGTCTTTGGCCTTCTGGTTTTCGGCCTGTGCGCCGGCAAGGCTGGCATTGGCATCATCCAGTTTGGTTTGGAGCGATTCCAATCCACGCAGTCTGCCCACGGCCGAGGCCCAGAGGAGCAATGACACAACCAACAGCACGGCAAGGATGCCGGCGGCAATCCAGCCCCACCGGGAGGCGTCCTGGCCGCGCTGGGCCCTGGTCGCATATTCAGTAAAGGGTTGTTTGCCTTCGCTCATGTTGTGTCGGGTGGATTTAATCAGACCGCTCAGGACCGTCCAAGCGAAGAATCTTCCTTTCAGTTTGAGCCTCGTTACCGGTCTTCGCACTGAACGCTACGACCCGGCAGGCCTCGACTCCCACAGGTAAATCATTTCAGCCTTCAGCCTTTAGCATTGCTTCACTGAATGGCGCTGCGCAGGACGTCGAACATTTTTTTGCCGGCGTCCGGGTTCACCGGCTCTTTGTCCCTGGCGTCGGCATCTTCCACCAGTTCGGGCGGGAGTTCCTTGAGAAAGCGCGACGGGTGACAGGGCATCAACTGGCCGTAGCGCATCCGGCCCGCGCAGTGGCTGAGGGTGAGCGATTGCATCGCGCGCGTCACCGCCACGTAAAACAGCCGCCGTTCCTCGTCGAGCGTGCCTTCCGCCGCCGACCGCGCGTGCGGCATCAGGCCTTCCTCCAATCCCACGATATAGACGCGCGGAAATTCCAGCCCCTTGCAACTGTGCATGGTGATGAGCGTCACGGCGTCGCCGGTTTCCTTTTCCTCTTCGAGTTCGCTGTCGAGGGTGATGTCGTCCAAAAAGGATTGCAGCCGGTCGGACGCCGGGTCGCCGGGACGGCCAAAATTGTCGAGTGTGGCGGTCAGTTCGCGCAAATTGCGGATGCGGTCTTCGGCGTTCTCGCGATTTTTTTCCAACCGCCGGAGCTCGGCGAAATAACCGGTCTCATCCAGAAAATGTTCGGCCCAGGTTTGCAACGACGTAGGACAGGCGTCGCGCCTGTCTCCATTTTGAGGAAACGTTTTTAAGTTAGAGACAGGCGCGACGCCTGTCCTACGTCCGAGTTGTGCCCGCGTCCGTTCCACAAATTCAACAAATGCTTCAATACTTCCGCGTGTCCGGGCTTGAAAACCTGCCTGGACAGCCGGATTTTTCATCGCGGCAAACACGGAACCTTTCCGCTCCTGGCTCGCGGCGAGCAGGCGTTCCATGGTCACATCGCTCAACCCCCGCGCCGGTACGTTGGCAATGCGCAACAGGCTGACGTCGTCGTGTGGATTGATGAACACCTTCAGGTAGGCGAGAAAATCGCGGATTTCCGCCCGGTCGAAAAAGCTCTGGCCGCCAATCAGATGATAACGGACGCCGGCCGTGCGGAACGCGGTTTCGAGCGGACGCGACTGCACGTTGGTCCGGAACAAAACAGCATGGTGCAACCAGGGGACGCCGTGGGCGCGGCGCGCGAATTCAATCTGTTCGACCAGGTTGCGCGCCTCGTCGTCATCATTCGTATAGGCGCGCAAAACAATCTTGTCGCCCCGGCCCTTGCCCGACCAGAGTTGTTTGGGGCGGCGGCGCGCATTGTTTTTGATGATGGCGTTGGCAGCGTCCAGGATGGTGTTCGTCGAGCGGTAATTTTGTTCGAGCTTGATGATTTTTACCTCCGGAAAATATTTTTCCAGGTCGAGCAGGTTGCCGATTTCCGCGCCGCGCCAGCCGTAAATGCTCTGGTCATCGTCGCCCACCACGCAGAAATTCCGATGCTTCAGCGTCAGCGCGTGAAGGAGCTGGAACTGCGTGGCATTGGTGTCCTGATATTCGTCCGCCATGACGTAGCGATATCTGGCGCGGCAGGCTTCGAGCACTTCCGGATGCTCCTTAAAAAGCCGCAGCGTGAGCAGGATCAGATCGTCAAAGTCCACGGCGTTGCAGGCGTGCAGGGCGGTTTCGTAGCGCGACCGGATGTGCTGGGCCAGCGCACGGACGCTTTCATCGGCAAAGACGGCGGCGCGTTCGCCCCCGTTTTTGAAACGGCTCAACAACGCCAGGACCGCCGCTGGGTCGGCTTTTTCTCCCTTCGCGGAAATCTGCGCGAGGATTTTTTTCACAGCGCCGAGCTGTTCCGACTCGTTGTAGATGACAAAATTCCGTTTGTAACCGAGCCGTTCAATGTGCTGGCGCAAAATCCGGACGCAGAGCGAATGGAATGTGCAAATGGTGGGGCGATTCAATTTGCCGTCCGGTTTGGCAGTCTGACGCGGAATCAATTTTGCCACGCGCTCCTGCATTTCGCGGGCGGCCTTGTTGGTGAAGGTGACGGCGAGGATGTTTCCGGGCGCGACGCCCTTGGCGATGAGGTGGGCGACGCGAAACGTGATGACGCGGGTCTTGCCGGTGCCGGCCCCGGCCAGGATCAGCACCGGGCCATTCAACGTTTCGACGGCCAGTCGCTGCTGGGGATTGAGTGAATTCAGGTTCAACACGCGCGCGGAGTTTAATTTCCGTTCCGCTCAATGCAATGTTGTTGAGGAATTTTTTCTCGTGAAAATTTTCGGCGGCAGTCCGACAGCGACACGTAGCGCAGGTTTCCAAACCTGCTGTGTCGCCGACTTCCAAGTCGGCAAGGCGCACAACATTCAACAACATGCGGGTTTGGAAACCCGCGATACAGCAGACTTGGAAGTCTGCGCTACGCTTGTGAATAACTCGCGCTGGAATTTCGGGAGCGGTGTGTTATAAATTGACTTGCGCGACGAACAGCTCGCATCCAAATACCGGCTTTGAGATCCTTGTGCCGGGGCGTGGATTGCTCTTCGGAGCAGGTTTCCGCTTGCGGAAGCGCCCATCTCATTTGAGCGTTCGTCGCGCGTTTTTCTTTTCACCCGAACGTGTCGCCGTTCCAGCCCCAGTTGCCGGCGGGGACGTCGGTGAAGTTCAGGTAAATCCGGTCCGGTGGCACGCCGAGGGATTCTTTCAACAAACCGCCGATCTTCTGCGCGAGCTGTTGATTCACGTTGCCGCCCAGGCCGCCGATGCTGCGGATGTCCACGAAGGCGGCGGGATCCGGTTTGCCGGACATGAGAATGGCGGCGGGGCTGATGACGACCATGACATATTGTTCCGGTTTGCCAATCGTCCCGGCCACGATTTTGGAGAGGGACGCGAGCAGCGTTTTCTTTTTGTCATCGGCGAGCGCAACGGTGGTTTCGAGTTTTAACAGTGGCATAATAATTTTCAGTTCAGGTTCAGTGTCGTAATTCGGTGTTCAGTCTATGTCCGCTCGAGGTGTTTTTTCAATACCCGGTTGGATTTTCGACATTGATGTTCGCGCAACTTCCACGTTTCATCCGTGGTTGACATGTCGTTATGACCCATGGAACAAAAAACTGGCGGGGCCTGGTGGTTGTGGTGGTTTTGCTGTTGGCCGGCAACCAGTCCACTTTTGCGCGGCCCGAGCCGGCGGCGTGGCAGCCACGGCCCATGAAGCGCCCGCCCGCCGACCCGAATTCGCCCCGGTGGCACAGCATCAAAGTCACGCCGCGGGCCGGGCTGCCGAAGATTCATTATTACAACAAGCTCAACCCGGTGTGGTGGGTGGAAAACAGTGATGAGCCGGTCCCGCCGAAATGGTACAAGCCGGATGACAGGCGCCGGGTGATGAAGTGGCACTTCCGCAATCCGTTCCACAACTTTGGCAATTATGTCATCGGTGTCGCTGACAAGGAATTTGTGCGGAGCGGCAAATATCCGGAGCGAAATTCCCGACCGCGCGGCGGCTGGGACTTTGCGGTGGCCCGGCGCAAGCTGGTTTTGCTTCCGTTCATTTCCTACCAGCGGGGCAGTTTTAACTTCTACTTCGGGTGGCGCGAACACGGCAATTTTGGAATAAAGCTCAATGTTTCCGCTCCTCCCGCCAACGCCACCCATGAGATCGGCGAACCCAAACCGGAAGTTGATTGCCAATTTGAATCTGGGAAATTACGGTGAATCATGGCTGCTCCAAAATCTTACGCCTGGCAATGGCTCTGCGCGGGACAGGAAATTTTTCCGGCCATGCTGGAGGCCATCGCGGCGGCGCAGAAATCCATCCGGCTGGAAACCTATATTTATTCCGACGGAAAGCTGGGGCGGCAATTTCTGGGAGCCTTGCTGGCGTCGGCGCGGCGCGGCGTGCGCGTCCAAATCCTGGTGGATGCGCTCGGTTCGTGGCTGTTGTCGGATGATTTTTTTGCGCCGCTCGTTGCCGCCGGCGCGGAAGTGCGCCGCTTCAACCCCCTCCATCTCTGGCGGTTCGGCGTGCGCAATCACCGCAAGCTGCTGGTTTGCGATGACGCCACGACCTTCATTGGCGGATTCAATGTGTCCGATGAATACGATGGCGACGGCGTGACGCGCGGCTGGTGTGACGTGGGCGTCCGGATTGAAAATCCCACCCTGGCCGGTGAACTGGCGGCATCCTTCGATGAATTGTTCGCGCTGTCGGATTTTCGCCGCAACCCGCTGATGCGGTTGCGCGCCTTCAAACGCCGACGCAAACCCCTCAAACAACCGGCGGGGGAATTATTGCTGAGCCATCCCGGCCGTGGCTCCAGCCCGTTTCAAACCGTGTTGCATCAGGATTTGGCCAAAGCCCGCGAGGTGCGGATCGTGAGCGCGTATTTTCTGCCGACCCGGCGGCTGCGGCGGGATTTGCTGCGCGCGGCGCGGCGCGGCGGACGTGTGCAACTGATTCTGGCCGGCCAATCCGACATCCTGGTGTCGCAACTGGCGGCCAGAAGTTTGTATCATCGCCTGTTGAAGGCCGGCGTGGAGATTTACGAGTATCAACCGCAGGTTCTGCACGCCAAACTGATTCTCAGCGACGGGGTGGTTTACGTCGGCTCCTCCAATCTCGACATTCGCAGCCTGAATCTGAATTACGAACTGACGCTGCGCCTCGAAAACAAGACCGTGGCCGTTGAAACGCTGGAAATTTTTGAGCGCCTGCTAAAACACTCCCAAAGAATCGAGCTTCACCAATGGCGGAAGTCACAGACCTTCTGGCAGCGTTGGAAAAACCACTGGGCGCATTTTCTGCTGACCCGGATTGATCCCTTCGTCGCCCTGCGCCAGTTTCGCACGATGAAAGGATGAATCGCTTTCAATGATACTGCGGTAGTTTCTGTAGTGGCGCGCAAAAGCTTGCCATGCTTGCCCCAGGTCTTTCGCTTGATTACGCTCAAGCCACTCTTTTATGAAACTTCTTAAATATTTCCTCTGGCTGCTCCTGGGCAGTTCGCTCGTCTCGTCCGTCGCGTTGGGCGGAAATCCGCTGGTCACAAACATTTTCACCGCTGATCCCTCGGGCCGGGTTTTTAACGGGCGGCTTTACGTTTATACCTCGCATGATCTGCCGGATGCCACCTACTGGGACATGGTGGATTGGCGCCTGCTCTCGACCGCCGACCTGGTCACCTGGAAAGATCATGGCTCGATATTTCGCGTGAAGGACTTTGCCTGGGCGACCCACTGGGCGTGGGCGCCGGATTGCGTCGAATCAAACGGCAAGTATTACCTCTTCCTGCCGGTGGATCGCACGAAGATCGGCGTTGCGGTGGGCGACAGCCCGGAGGGGCCGTTCAAGGATGCCATCGGGAAACCGCTGATTGACAACGCGACGCTGCCGGACGCGGGACCGGAGCCGATTGATCCCGCCGTGCTTCAGGACGACGATGGCCAAACCTATCTGTATTTCGGCTGCCGCAAACCGGAGGTTGTGAAGCTCCGTCCTTCCCTCACCGAACTGGCTGGCGATCTCCACACCGTTTCTTTTCTCGATGCGCAAGGGAAGCCAGTTTCGCTGGCGGCGCCGGGCAAGGACCCCATTTTGCCCGAAGGTTACGGCGAAGCGCCCTTTGTCTTCAAACGAGCCGGAAAATATTATTTCGTGTATTCCGATGGCTGGGCGCCGTCGGCCACGCAGGTCTATGCCATCGGCGATCACCCGATGGGCCCGTTCACCTATGCCGGCAAGGTGATGGAGCACGCTGCTTCCGTCACGCAACATGGCTCCGTCGTCCAGTTCAAGGGCAAGTGGTATGTCCTTTATCACACCAGTGAACTCTCGAACGGAAACGCCTTCCGCCGCTCGGTGTGCATTGACGAATTGACCTTCGACACGAACGGCCGGATCAACACCGTCGCCCCGACGAAGAACGATCCAGCGCCCGCAGCCGCTGGCAAGGGTTCCAAGTAACCGGCGGATTTACGCAATCAAGCATTGGTACCATTCATCGAAAGACAAAATGAAAATAAATGTGACGAGACTAAATGGTTTGAAACGAGTTCTTTTGGCCTTGAGTGTCACTGTAATTCTTCCCGTGCGCGGGGCGGACACGCCGGCGGGGGAATCGCCAGTTGACCGTAGCGCGGCGCGGCACCCTTTTCTTTATGCGGGGGAGTGGGACACGCGCAAACCGCAGGAGCAGTCCATCTTCATCGTTCGTGACGGCAAGATTGTCTGGCAGTATTCCATGCCGCTGCATCCGAAGCCGGGTGCCAATCAGGAATTCGACGACGCCACGTTATTGTCCAACAGCAACGTGATTTTTTCCCGCATGTCGGGAGCGGGAATGGTCAGCCCGGACAAAAAGCTGCTGTGGGATTATCCCGCTCCGCCCGGAACGGAAATCCACTCTTGTCAATCCATCGGCAAGGACCGTGTCCTGATCATGCGCAACGGCAACCCGGCGCAGGCGATGATCATCAACACCGCGACCGGCAAGATCGAAAAGGAAATTCCCATTCCGACCACTGTCACCGGCACGCACGGGCAATTCCGGCACATTCGCATGACACCGGCGGACACATTGCTGGTGCCGCATCTCGGCGAAGGCAAAGTCGTCGAGTATAATTTGGACGGCAAGGTGCTGTGGTCCGTTGAAGCCAAATCACCCTGGCAGGCGGTGCGGCTCAAGAACGGCAACACGTTGATCGCCGGCGACTGGAGCCGCTACGCGCGCGAGGTTAATCCGAAAGGAGAAGCGGTTTGGGAATTCACGCAGGCGGACGTGCCCGGTGAAACGCTGGGCAACATTCAGACGGCCGACCGGCTGGCCAATGGCAATACGGTGTTGTGCTGCTGGATTGCCGGGGACAACAACACGTCACACTGGCCGGGCACGATACAGGTCTTCGAGGTGACGCCGGCCAGGAAAATCGTGTGGGCTTTGTCTTCGTGGAAAAATCCCGACCTCGGCCCGGCCACCAGCATCCAGCTTCTGGATGAACCCGGCCCGCCGGAAAGCCAAGAGCGATAAACCTGCCGGATTTATTTGTTCAAACGCAACTTTTGAGGAAACGTGAAAAAGACAAACAAATTTTGGCGGGACTGCTGGCGGAAACTGTCGCAGACGGTGGTGGTTTTGGGCGTGGGGCTGACATTGGGCATGATGGTGTGGGCGGCCAGGGCAGAAGGGCTACCTGCCGGTTCACCCAACACGCCGATGGGCGTGGGCACAGGCGTTTTTAATGTCAGAGATTTTGGCGCGACCGGCGACGGCAAAACGCTCGACACCGATGCGATCAACCAAGCCATCGTCGCTGCCAACGCGGCTGGCGGCAGCACGGTGCGATTTCCAGCCGGCACTTACCTGTCCGCCTCCATCCGGCTCAAGAGCAACGTGACCCTTTTTCTTGAAGCCGGCTCAACCATTGAAGCGGTTACCGAGAAACTGGCGCCTTATGATCCGCCGGAAACCAACGCTTGGACCGCCTACCAGGATTTCGGTCACAGCCATTGGCACAACAGTCTCATCTGGGGCGAGAATATCGAAAATGTCTCAATTATCGGACCCGGACTCATCAACGGCAAAGGACTGAGCCGGGGCTTGGAAACCCGTCTTTACAAGGATCCCCCGCCGAACGCCGGCAACAAGGCGATCGGCCTGAAGAACTGCCATAACGTCATCCTGCGCGACATTTCCATCCTGCACGGCGGCCATTTTGCCATCCTCGCCACCGGAGTTGACAACCTGACCATCGACAACGTGCGGCTCGACACGAACCGGGACGGCATGGACATTGATTGCTGCCACAATGTGCGCATCTCCAATTGCAGCGTGAATTCGCCTTGGGATGACGGCATTTGTCTGAAGAGCAGCTATGCCCTCGGTTGTTTGCGCGCGACGGAAAACGTCACCATCAACAACTGCTACGTGACCGGCGGTTATATCGAGGGAACGCTGCTGGACGGCACGTTTCAACGCGCCCCTTCCGGCTACGCCGGACGAACCGGTCGCATCAAGTTCGGCACCGAATCCAACGGCGGTTTCAAGAACATCGCCATTTCCAACTGCAACTTCGATGACTGCGGCGGACTGGCCATCGAGAGCGTGGATGGCGGTGACATCGAGGATGTTACCATCAACAACATTTCCATGCGGGATATCGTCAACTCGCCAATCTTCATTCGCTTGGGCAATCGCGCCCGCGGTCCCGACCATCCGCCCGTGGGGGTCATTCGCCGCATCAACATCAGCGACCTGGTCGTCTCCGGCGCCAGGCAGAAACTCGGCTCGATCATCAGCGGCATCCCCGGCCATCCCATCGAGGATGTGCGGATCAGCAACATTCACTTCCTCCAGGAAGGCGGCGGCACTGCCAAAGAGGCCGCGCTCCAGCCTGCTGAAAAGGAAACCGCTTATCCGGAACCCGGCATGTTCGGCACCATGCCATCCTGCGGCTTCTTCATCCGGCACGCGAAGGGAATGGAATTCAGCGATGTCACGGTGCGCACGTTGAAGGAGGATCTGCGCCCGGCATTTGTTCTTGATGATGTGGACGGCGCAAATTTCCAAAATGTTCAGTGGCGGGCACCTTCGAACGCGCCGTCATTCAGTCTGAGAAACGTCCAGGACTTCAACCTCCACCAAAGCCAGTTCCTGCCGGACCAAAAGCTGGAACGTGTGGAGCTAAAGCAATTTTGATTCAGGCAGAAACGCTTCCGCGGATGAAGCCGGCATTCCACAGCCGGGGAGAGTCTCGTGTCCCGGAGGTGGTGGCAGCCGTTCTTTGTTGCCGAGGAAGGCGGAAGCGGAGAAAATAAAACGCTCGTCAGCCAGCAAATTAAAATGAAAACCATGAAATCCACTCTGTTGAATTTGGCAATGCTTCTGAGTCGCCGCGCCGTCGGTTCCGTTCTGCGGTTGGCGGCCATCGGCTCCGGCGCGGCGGCGCTGGTTTGGTTCCTGGTGCGGGTCATTCCCAAACCGAGCCGCGCCAGCTACCCGTGCCAGCGCGCGGCTTTCCCGGTCGCGTCCGGCTTTATCCTCTGGCTGTGTGGCGTGGTGGCCATCAAGTCCGGTTTGAAACGCCTCGCCCGCGTCCGGTTCGCGGCCGGCTGCGGGCTGCTGACGGTGCTGGCGGTGGTGGCGTGGACGCTGATGTCGTTCACCGGCAACGGCGCGGCGCAGAACGCCGGCAAGCCGCCGACGGACTGGAATTTCATTCCGGCCAAACCGAATGAGCCGGTGGGCATCGCGCGAGGCATCAATCCCGGCCGTGTGGTGTGGGCGCACGACCCGCTGGCGACAAAATGGGCGGGGCATTGGAAACAAAAGAGCGATCAATGGTGGCTGGATGCCAACACCGATCAGGCGCGGGTGGATGCCATGCTGGCCGCCACGCTGCTCAAGCTGACCAGCGCCACCAACGGCGAGCGGGCCTGGCAGGCAATCTTCGAGTATTACAACCAGAACTCCCGCGGCATGAACCAGCGCGGCTGTCAGCCGGGCGAAGTCGTGGCCGTCAAAATCAATTTGAACAACAGCGAGGACGGCGCGAAGGCCGACAACTACACCGACGCCTCGCCGCAGATGGTTCTGGCCATGATCCGCCAGCTCGTCAATCAGGCGCACGTGCGGCCGCAGGACATCATCGTGTATGACGTTCGCCGCTTCATTCCGCCGTATATCCTCACGAAGGTGTGGAGCGAATTCAAGGATGTCCGTTTCATCCAAAATTCACCACCCAAGGCGAGTCAGCCGAAGAATCCGGGCTACGGTGATTATCATGGCCTGGAGACGCCGGATTGGGTGGAAGGGGTTGCCTATTCGAACGGCAAATACAAGGATGCCAAATTGATTCCCAAACAGATTTTCGACGCCACTTACCTCGTCAATCTGGCGCTGCTCAAGGCGCATTCCTATCCTTACAACAACATGGAGGATGGCGATTCGGGTCAAACCGCCATCACCATGTGCGGGAAAAATCATTTCGGCTCGATCAAAGGGACGTGGGAATTGCACGCGGCCATCAACCCCGACCAGGAAGGCGTCAAGAATGCCTATTCACCCATCGTTGATCTCGCGGCCTCGCCCCACCTCGGCGCGAAGACGATTCTGTTTGTGCTCGACGGACTCTACAGCGGGCGCAAGTGGCGCACTTACCCGGTGCATTTTCCCAACCCGCCGTTCAACAACCGCGTCGAGCCTTACGAAAATCCGGACTGGCCGGCGAGCGTGCTGGCCTCGATGGACGGCGTGGCGCTGGATTCCGTGGGGCTGGATATTCTGTTCGCGCAGACCAAAAACAACAACGACACAAACGGCCATCCGCGCATTCTCATCCGCGCCAACGCGGACGATTATCTCTTTGAAATGGCACAACCGGATCACCCGCCGTCGGGCACGGTTTACAAGCAGGATGGGAAAATCGTCTCAAGCCTCGGCGTCCATGAACGCTGGGACAGCGACGCAACCAAACAATACTCGCGCAATCTCGATCCGGCCAAAGGCAAGGGCATTGAGTTGATATATCTGCCGATGGGCACGGCAACGGGCAACTCGGCTGCGCCGCAAGTTCCGGCGGTTTTGCCCGGCAAAGGTCTGGCCGAGCACGATTTCTTTTACGCGGGCGAGGGGAAGACGGAGCGGATGTTCATTGTGCGTGATGGCAAGATTGCCTGGTCTTACACGCATCCGGGCAAAGGCGAGATCAGCGACGCCGTGCTGCAACCGAACGGCAACATTCTTTTCGCGCATCAGTTTGGCGTCACCGAAGTCAACGCGGATAAACAAGTCGTCTGGAATTTTGATGCGCCGCCGAACACCGAAATCCACACCGCGCAACCTTACGGCACGAACAGTGTGTGGTTCGTGCAGAATGGCGATCCGGCGAAGTTCATCATGGTCAACAAAACCACGGGCGCGACCGAACGAGAATTTGTTTTGGCCGTGAAAGATCCCAAGGGCACCCACGGCCAGTTCCGCCATGCGCGGATCACGGATGCCGGTACGTTGCTGGTCGCGCACATGGATTTGGGCAAGGCCGCCGAGTATGATTTGAATGGCAAAGAGCTTTGGTCGCTGGACGTGCCGGGCATCTGGTCGGCCACGCCGCTCAAGAACGGGAACCTTCTCGTGGTCAGCAATCACAGATTTGTGCGCGAGGTCAACCGCGCCGGCGAAACGGTCTGGGAATGGACACCCGTCGACGCGCCGGATTACAAGACGTCCAGCCTGCAACTCGCCACGCGGTTGCCGAATGGAAATACGATCATCAACAACTGGGTCAACGAGTGGTCGGGCAAAGGCGATCCGGCCAATGCGCCCATTCAGGCCATCGAAGTGACGCCGGACAAAAAAGCCGTCTGGGTTTTGCGTTCCTGGACGCCGCCCGCCGATCTCGGCCCGGCCACGACCCTGCAAATTCTGTCCCAACCTTGACCGGAACTATGCTGTCCGGGAAACCTTTAACCGCAGATGGACACCGATGAACCCAGATAAAAGAAGGGTTTTCAGACCGATGTCGAATCACCAAAAGATGAAGGCTTCCGCATGCAGTGGCCTGCGTTTTCTTTTGCTCCATCTGCGTTCATCTGCGGTTTTAGCAGCCGGCTGCGGGTTGGCCTTGAGTTGGAACTCGCCGCCCAACGGATGGGGCAGCGGCAAAAGGATTTTAGCTTGCAGGTCTTGATGGCTAAAGCGTAGGTTTCAATTCGATGAAACGATTTCTAAGCGCCGTCTCCAATTACATCACCGGCCTGCGTTCTGGCCTGCTTCCGAGACGCGCCGCCGCGCCGAAAGGTGGCGCCGTTCCTGGCAGATTTCTAGAATATAAAGCCAAGGCTGAGCAGGGAGATGCCGAGGCTCAATTCAATCTGGGCTTTTGCTACGATGATGGCCGGGGCGTGAGGAAGGATTATGGTGAAGCGGTGAAGTGGTATCGCAAGGCCGCCGAGCAGAATTTCGCCCCGGCTCAATTCAATCTGGGTTACTGCTACGCCAATGGCCAGGGCGTGAGGAAGGATAAAGAGGAGGCGGTGGAGTGGTATCGCAAAGCCGCCGAACAGAATTACACCCCGGCTCAATCCAATCTGGGCTGGTGCTACGACAATGGCGAGGGCGTGGCGAAGGATTATGTTGAGGCGGTGAAGTGGTATCGCCAGGCCGCCGAGCAGGGTCACGCCGAGGCTCAATACAATCTGGGCTGCGGCTACGCCAATGGCCAGGGCGTGGCGAGGGATAAAGTGGAGGCGTATGCGTGGTTTAGCATGGCGGCCAAGGCAGATGCAGATGCCGCCGAGCGCCGCAATCTCCTGAGAAAGGAACTGACCCCCAAACAATTCACAGACGCTCAAAAGCGGATGAAAGAGTTGCGCTGGCAAATCGCGGCCAAGTCCAAACCTTCCACTCCCTGAACCGGAGAACCTGCGTGTTGCGACTTGGCCAGTCACTTGAGATGAACCACGAAATACACGAAGCACACGAAAAGAGGGTCGGAACCGATCATTTTATGCGGTGGCAGACTTCACCTGCCGGGTGAACCAGCGGTGCCTGGCCATGCCTGGTCATTTCGTGTCTTTGGTGTGTTTCGTGGTTTCAACTGCTTTGTTCTGACAGCGTTGGGAAAATCACCGGGCGCATTTTTTTACTGACTCGGATCGATCCCCTTGTCGCCTTGCGCCAGTTTCGCACGATGAAAGGATGAACCGCTTTCATGGATATGCTCCGGGATGGAAATGTCATCGGAAAAAACGCGGCCAGCCACAACCATCAATGGCACAAAAACAACCCGGCAAAAAATTTGCCGGTGCGCTGGCGAAAATCTTGTCGGCTGGTCAAAAGGAAACAGCGATGACAGGGATTTTTGAACGACGCCAAATTATCAACACCCCAAAAAAACCCTTATAAAACGGGCGCTTTGCAGACATTTGCCTGGTGGTTGCCCCGGCTGGCATCACCGTTGCTAAAGGAGTGTGGTACAGCCAAACACAGGTGCAGTTGAATGATTGAATGACACTCTGGAAAAAATATGAAAAAAATTGAAGCGATTATCCAACGTTCCAAATTGGATGAAGTCCAGGACGCCCTAGGGGAGATCGGCATTGATGGGATGACCGTTTGTGAAGTGAAGGGATTTGGCCGGCAGAACCGGCATATGGAAGCCTACCGCGGCAGCGAATACACGGTGGATTTTCTGCCGAAGCTCAGAATTGACCTGGTGGTGGGAGACCAAAACGCGGAGCGAGCGGTGAACGCCATCATCAAGTCAGCGGGGCCGGGCAAAATTGGTGATGACAAGGTTTTAATCTCGGATGTCAAAGAAGCCGGGTGCGCGTTGGCGATATGAATGCAAGAAGCGCACATGGCAGCATCACTGCCGGTCAAATTAATTTTCAGTTAACCTGCCAGTAATCTACGCGGTTTCATTATTCCAGTCCTGGCCGGCGGATCAACCTACCCGGCTGGGGCTTGCTTTTGATGCGCGGACGCTGTCGCGACCAATGCGGTGTTGAATTTTCCGCCAAATGCGTCACGAACCCAACGCCGCTCCACGTCCATGTTTGCAGGTGACAATTTCACCGGCGGGAGTATTTTAACCATGTTATGACAATGAAAGATTTGAAAGGCGTCGTTCACTCCGACCCGGAAATCATGGGCGGCACGCCCGTTTTTGTCGGCACGCGTGTCCCCCTGCAAAATCTGATTGACGCCCTGGAAGGCGGCGAATCCATTGAAGATTTTTTGACCAGCTTTCCTTCCGTCAAACGGTCACAAGCCATTGCCGTCATTGAAGCCGGCCAGTTGAAAATGCTCGAAACCGTCGGCCCTGCGCATTCTCATTGACGAATGCCTCGACTGGCGTTTAGGCCCCGCGTTGACCGGGCATGATTGCGTCTCCGTTCAGAAAATGGGCTGGGGCGGCATCAAAAACGGAAAGCTGCTCTCGCTGGCCGCCATTCCCGCAAACCAGTCGAAGGCTTCCTTCCAAACCGGGTTCGCGAGCAGAGGCGCAAACGCATCGGGATGCTGCAAGTGGCCGTAAATCATGGCGTTATCCAAACACCATTCCGGCGGTTTGTCAGGAAAATTATGGAGCGGCACGACCGTCACTTCTTCCCGGCGGACGCCCAAGCCGATGGCTTGCACTACGTTTATATCTGCTTAATTTGCGACGGATTTTCTCACTTTGGAACCACGGATTGAGACTTTCTTGCCAACCGAACAGCATTATTCCATTCTCGCGCCATGGCCAAAGCGAAGCGTTCAAAGTCTGATTCGCACACCGACAATATCTATCCGCTCTGTGATTTTCTAAACGACCTTGGCGACGTTTGCGAATTTAAGACACCACGCCATTACTGCTTCATCCTCGGTTCTGGTGCGTCGCTTCCTTCCGGTATCATGAGCGGACGCGAATTGACGACTAACTGGCTCAAGGAACTTTATCGCCGTTTCCATCCCTCGGTTACCTTAACCAGCCGCAACAATCTCGCGAAGCTGTATAAAGCCAAAGGCGATTACGACAAAGCATTGCCGCTAATGGAACAAACGCTGGCAGATAGC
>PLAY01000102.1 GCA_003134375.1 Limisphaerales bacterium
ATCTAAATCGAAAATGCTCTAACACCACAATACATGGTGAAGAGTTGTGCGGTCAACTTTAATCAAGATTCAACTGCTGAAAGTTTTTCCGTCAGCGCCACGAACTGTTCCAAACCCAACTTCTCTGCGCGTTCCTGCGGCGAGATTTTTAATTCTTCAAATGCGCCCGTCAATTTCTCCACGGGCCAGTCTTCGCGCAACAATTTCAGCATTTTTTTCCGTCGCTGGGAGAATGCGCGCTTCACAATTTTCACAAAAATCGCGCGCTGGTTTTCGGGCAAAAGCGGCGCGGCGCGGCGGATCAAAGCCACGCACGCGGAGTCCACGTCCGGCGCGGGGAAAAAACAGCCGGCTGGAATCTTGAACCAGTCGCGCAGCTCGTAGTCGAGTTGAATCAGCAACGTCAGCAAGCCGTAATCTTCGCCACCAGCTTTGGCCATGAGCCGGCGGGCGACTTCGAGTTGCAGCGTGGCAACCATCCGTTCCGGCCGTTGGGGTGTTTGCGCCAGTTCGACGAGAATCGGCGACGCTACGGAGTAGGGCAGATTGGCCACGAGCTTCCAGTCGTGCCAATCCAGTGGAACAGCCATCCTGCCGGTCTTCGATTTATTTTCAGATGACAAGCTGGAAGCCTGTCCCACTTTCAGAAATTCCAGCGCGTCGGCGTGGAGCAAAATAAATTTCGGAGGGGCGAGCTCTGCGAGTCCCTGATCTTTTGCTTTGGCGGAGTTTGGGGCTCGTGGAACTCGCCCCTCCGAAACGGATGAAAACCGCTCCCGTAGAAATTCCACCAGCCGAACGTCTTTCTCAATCGCCAAAACCTCACCGGCATTTTCCAGAAGCAATTCTGTCAGCGGACCCAAGCCCGGCCCGATTTCGAGAACTTTGTCCGTCTTTTTCAATTCCGCCGCATCAACGATGCGCCGGAGTTGGTTGCCATCGTGCAGAAAATTCTGGCCGAGGGATTTCGTCAGTTGAATCCCGCGCGTGGCCAGCAGTTCCCGCATTTCAGAAAGCTTCACTGGGAGAGATTAAACCACGGATGGACACGGATGGACACGGATAAAACGACGCACGGAACACGTTCTTTTCCCCTCGCCCCGCCCAAAGCGGGGAGAGGGACAGGGCGAGGGGATTTGAGTTTCACGCACCCCGACCCTCTCTCCCAACTCCGTTGGCGGAGAGGGAGACAACGCAGGCGCGTACTTCGGTGTTCAATCCGTGTGCATCTGTGTTAATCTGTGGCCAAAATCTTTTGGAGTTCGGCGACGGCTTTGGCCAGTTGCGCTTCGGTAATCGTAAGCGGGGGCGTGAAGCTGATGACGTTACCATACTCCCCTTCGGGCAACAGAATGAAGCCGTGCTGCAACATGATTTTAATGGCCTGCATGGCCGCGTCCGTGGCCGGCCGGCCGTCGGACAAGTGCAGTTCGACGCCGGCCATCAAACCCAAACCGCGCACGGCGATTTGCAATTTCGGGTTTGAAATTTTCGATTGCAGTTCCCCGAGCAAAAACTTGCCGAGTTCCGCGCTGCGTTCCGGCAATTTGAGTTTTTCAATTTCCCGGATTTGCGCCAGTGCCATGGCGCAACCGACGGGATGGCCGAGGAAGGTGCTGGTATGAATCGCCTCGCCGCGCGATGCCGGCCACGCGGTATCCATCAGTTCGGCGCGGCCAACGCAGGCCGAGAGCGGGAAACCGCCCGTGAGCGCCTTGCCCAGGCAGATGAGGTCGGGCATGACGCCGGTGTGTTCGCAGGCAAACCATTTTCCGGTGCGGCCAAAGCCGGTGTAAATTTCATCGAGAATCAGCAGTGCACCGTGGTCATCGCAAATTTTTCGCAACCGCGGCAGAAATTCCCCGGGCGGAACCTGGATGCCGCCGCGCCCCTGCACCGGTTCGACCAGAATCGCCCCGATATGTTCGCGGTGAAAAATCCGGCGGATGGACCATTCCACGTTGGCCAGGTCGGCGGATTTTTTTGGAAACGGCACGAAGTGTCCAAATTCGCGAAGCTGAAAATGAAACGGGTTGCGGAAAAAATTGCGATGGGTGGCGTTGAGCGCACCGTAGCCGAGGCCATGATACGCACCCTCGAAGGCAATCACCCCGCGCCTGCCGGTGGCCAGAAGCGCGGTTTTGAATGCGGACTCAACGGCTTCAAAACCGGAATTGCTGAAAATGGTTTTCCCGCGAATCGGTGAACCGGTGAATCGGTGAATCGGTTCACGATTCAACGGTTGAACGGTTGAAGGGTTCAACGATTTGCTCCATCGCTCGAAGGTGATCCGGCTCAAGTCGCGGGCGAGTTCCGCCTTGCGCGCGTGCGGTTGCACGTCGCCCATGGCGTGCAAAAGCCGGGACATTTGTTTTTGACCGGCCTTGACGACGGACGGGTTTGCGTGACCGGCGGCGGCGACGCCAAACGCGGCGGTCAAATCGAGGTATTTTTTCCCGTCAGCGTCCCACACGTGAACGTCTTTGGCGCGGTCCCAAACAATGGGCCAGGAGCCATCCGGCTCCATGAACACTATGTTGCGCGACTCGTAATCACGCAGCGTCTCAAGAACTTGACTGGTTTTACTCACTAAACTCCCCGTTGTTCCGGCGGCCAGATGATTTTGTGCATCTGCACTTGAAACCGCACCGGCAGCGCGTCGGCGATGATTCGTTCCGCCAATTCGCGCCGCGAAACCGGCGTCTGGCCGGCGGGAGCCGGTTTCAATGATTTATTTTGCTGCTCCGGCGCGAGCGGATGCCCCCACGAAAAAAGCAGGGGGCATACCACATTCAGCCTGTGTTCGGCGATTTTTTGCCTGGCCCACTCATAATCTTCAACGGTGCCGATGACAAACTTGATTTCATCAGTCGCTTTCAGGTGTTTGAGGTTTTCCCAGCAATTGCGTCCGGCCTCGCCGCTGCCGGGGCATTTCAAATCCACGATGCGCCGGACGCGCGGGTCAACCGGCGCGATGTCATGCGCACCGCTGGTTTCAAGCAACACGGTAAAACCGTCGTCACAAAGCAATTTCATCAACGGCAGGGAATTTTCCTGGAGCAACGGTTCGCCGCCCGTAAGTTCAACCAAAGGCAAGGAGTTGAGAGTTGAGGGTTGAGGGTTGAGGGGCGGGCGGAATGGCGCGGCCAGCCGCCGGACTTCCGTGCAAATTTCTTCGAGTGATTTTCTTTTGCCTTTGGCAAAGGCGTAGGCGGTGTCGCAATACGAGCAGCGCAAATTGCAGGCAGTGAGCCGGATAAAAACGCACGGCAGCCCGGCGAAGGTGCTTTCGCCTTGCAAGCTCAAATAGATTTCGTTGACAACCAGTGTGTCGGACACGCTGGCAGTGTAGCGCCCCAACGTAAAAAGGAAATGGCGGTGATTTGCCCGGCACGATTCGCGGTTTTCTTCTGCGACCTCATCTGTCACACGTTCCGGTGGCGCCGGCAACCGACAATTACAATCACGCGGTTTTAAACGTGACGAACGCCGGTCAATTTTCCAATTGAGGCCCCCTGAAGATTTCGCGCGCTCAGGGAAAATGTCCGAGCGCGGAATATTTCCCGATGCGATAACTTCGCGTGATGGCGGCGGTCACGTGGCGTTTGCCGATTTCAACCGCATGCGGCAAATCATGGTTCGACGCCAGCGCCGCCACGATGGCCGCCGAATAAGTGCAGCCCGTGCCGTGAGTCGAGACGCCTTTGATAAACGGCGCACGCAACAGCAGTTCCGTCCGGCCGTCAAAAAAAATGTCCACCGCATCGCGCCCATCGCGCAAATGGCCGCCTTTGACCAGCGCAGCGCAGCCGAACCGCGCGTGGATTTCCCGCGCCGCCACGCGCATGTTTTCAACGGACGCAATCTTGCGTCCGATCAAAATCCCGGTTTCGTCGAGGTTGGGTGTGACCAGGGTTGCGAGCGGCAGCAATTGTTCCCGCAAAATTTTAATCGCCGCCGGTTTCAGCAATGCCGCGCCGCTGGTTGAAATCATGACCGGATCCACCACGAGCGGCGGGCGCTTTTGCTTTTTGAAAAAAACGACAACGGCACGCATGATTTCGGCTGAAAACAACATTCCGGTTTTCACCGCCGCCGGCCGTAATTCCTCGAAGACGGCTTCCATTTGTAGCCGCACGATTTCAGGCGAACACGGTTCGACGGCGAGAACGCGCCGGGGATTTTGCGCGGTGAGGCAGGTGATGACACTTGCGCCGTGAACGCCAAGCGCGGCGAAGGTTTTCAAATCGGCCTGAATGCCGGCGCCGCCGCCGCTGTCGGAGCCGGCAATGGTCAGCGCCACCGGCCATTTCACGATCCGTGACATGAGTTTGAACTTACCGGAAGTCGCACAAAACGGCACGGAAAAAAACCGGCGGGGCGGGACTTGGGTTGCCCGGAACGCCTCAAGCGGGGCGTTTGCCCGACGCAGTAACCCGGAGCAGCAAGTCGTTTAGTTCCCTCATGCGCGGTGGCTTGCCGATGACGGCGTCCACTTCCGAAGCGGTTTCTCCCTCTTCCCTCATTATCGTGCCCCACCCGGTCATCATGATGATGGGGGTGTTGGGGGACTCCGCTTTGATGGTTCGGGCCACTTGGTGTCCATCCATCTTTGGCATGCCCAGATCCGTAATGACCACTTCGTAGGGCTGGTTTTTCTGCATGGCGGTGCGGAATAATTCCATTCCGTGCTCCCCGCCGGAGGCAACCATCACCCGATGATTGAAGTGCGTGAGACAATCGTCCAGAAGCTGCCGGACCTGCGCGTCGTCATCAATACAGAGGATGTGAAGGGAGCGCTTTGGTTTGACTTGCGGCAAAGTGCCCCGAACGGTTTGCGAAGATTTTTCTCGAACGGGAAAAGTGAGCCGGAAACAGGTGCCACGGCCGGGAGCACTGTCAATCTCAATGGTGCCGTCGTGGCGTTGCATCATTCCGTAAACCATCGCCAGACCGAGTCCGGTGCCGCCGCGCTGGGCCTTGGTGGAAAAGAACGGCTCCAGACAACGTTGCCGTGTTTTTTCATCCATGCCGATACCGTTGTCCTTCACTTCGACCTGAAGCTGCCGCTCGGAAGCCCCACTCTCTTCCGAAGCGGGACCACTGATGGAACGAGTGACAAAGGTGATGGTACCGCCTTGCGGCATGGCGTCCACCGCATTGAAGACCAGGTTGATCAGCGCTTCCCGGAGTTCGCTGGGATCACTCAGCAGCAGCGGCGGTTGGGATTCCAGTTCGCGTTGGATCTGGATGGAGATGCCCTGGCGCTGTGAAAGGTCGCGCCAGCGCGGCCGGGTGAGTTCGATTACTTCTTCGATAATCTGATTGATGTTCAGCGGGAGCAATGGTTCCGCATCCGAGCGGCGCCGATAGAACTCCCGCATGCGGGTGACGATTTGAGCTATGTCCCCGCCCGCCTGGTTGATGGTTTGCAGGTAATGCTTTGAGGCTTCCGGCAAATCCGGCAGCGTACTCAGCAGCAGTTCCGAATAGGCGACAATGGGAGACAGCGCGTTGTTGACATCGTGTGCAACCCCGCTGGCCATTTGCCCCAAGGCGCGGAGGCGCTCCTGCTGCACAACCATTTGCTGGGTCCGGCGCAACTCTTCATAAGCTCTCTGAAGTCCCTCGGTAACGCGCACTTGATCATAAAGGCTGCGGCATTGTTCCTCGGTGGTGATGACTTTGACCTGCAAGGCCTCCTTCTCCGAACGAACCGCCGCGATTTCGGCAATCGTCTGCTCATTTTTGTACCGGACCTCCTCCAAGACGAGCACAATCATGCTGACGGCAATGAAAAGCTGCAACACCGCGGCCACAAAAAAACCAGCGCTGAACAGGTTGTCGTATTGCTGCGAAAGCGGATAACTCCCTAGGTAGATTCCCCATAGAAAGAATCCCAGCGCCAGCATGCCCGCACCCACGAACGGCATTTTCTTCCGCAGCCGGAAGAAACAAGTCCCAGCAAAAATACTGCCGCAACCAAGCAGAATAAAGACCGGCCACTGAACTTCCAATGTACTTGAGAGGATTTGCGGACTGACGAGGGTCCAAACCAGCAGGAACATCATGAACAGACCAAACAGCCTCTGCGGAACCGGGAGGCTGAGAAAAAGCAAGCTGCCCCACAAAAGAAAGACCGCCGAAATCGCCACACAACCCTGCTTGATCATGAAAAAGATGCTGTCAGGCGGAGTATTCTGCATCTGGAGGCTCAACGTCAGCCACAGTGCATAAAACAACCATGCCGCTGTCCAAACGGTGAAATACTCCCGTTTGGTGTAACGATTCAGGTAGTAAAAAAGCCCCACCAGCACCCACACGCTTAACAGCGACACCATCAATGCCGCCCGCATATATTCCCGGGGAAATATTAAATCCATACCGTTAAGTCCTATAATTTTATTTCCGGCTGCATTTTAATCAATCTGACAATCTTGATTATTAAACCTTCAGATTGTTGCATAAGCCTTTCCGAGCAAATCAAATATATCTAATCACAAAATCAGATTCTGTCAATCTTTCTGACCTGCGGTTTAGGAAGCATTTTCCGGGCCGGAACGAACTCACGCCTTTGCCTGCTTTCTCTTTGGATTCCGCTCTTATACGCCTATACTCAAGCGCATGGACAAAGAGCAAGTCGCGGAAATTTTGGCCGAAATCGGCACCCTGCTGGAATTGAAGGGCGAAAATCCGTTCAAGACACGGGCCTACGTGAATGCCGCGCGAACGATTGAAAGTCTGAGCGAGCCGCTGTCAAAAATTGTCGCCGAAAATCGGCTTGGCGAAATCAAAGGTGTCGGCGAAGCGCTAACGAAAAAAATCACCGAACTCGTCACCACCGGCAAATTGAAGTATTACGATGAGTTGAAGGCTTCGATTCCCCCCGGTTTGATTGAGATGCTGGAAATTCCCGGGCTGGGGCCGAAGAAAATCCAGGCGCTCAACCAAAAACTCGCCGTGGATTCGGTCGAGAAACTCGAAGCCGCCTGCCAGGCTGGCAAAGTAGCCAAACTCGACGGCTTTGGTGAAAAAACGCAGTCAAATTTGCTCGAAGGCATTGAGCGCCGCCGCACTTACGCTTCGAAACATTTGTTGAGCGAAGCGTTGCGCGCCGCCGAACCGTTACTCGACGGTTTGCGTGGGCATCCTGACGTCATCCGATGCAGCGCTGCCGGCAGTCTGCGGCGGGTCAAGGAAGTCATCGGCGACATTGATTTGCTGGCATCGTCGAAAAAGCCGGCGGAGGTAATTGGGGGGTTTGTCGCGCAGCCGGACATCATCAAAGTCACCGCCAGGGGTGAAACCAAGGCAAGCGTCATTCTGGACGGTGGCATTCAATGCGACTTGCGCGTGGTGAGCGACAAGGAATTTCCGTTTGCGCTTGCGTATTTCACCGGCAGCAAGGAGCACAACATCGTCATGCGCCAGCGGGCGATTCTGCGCGGCCTGCGGCTCAACGAATACGGCTTGTTCAAATCGAAGGAAGAGACGCGCGACCCAAAGTTGCTTGTGCCGTGCCGGGACGAAACGGAAATTTTTGCGAAACTGGATTTGCCGTTTGTGCCGCCTGAACTCCGTGAAGATCATGGAGAATTTGCGGCGGGTGAAAAGAACGATTTGCCGCGACTCATCGAGTGGACGGATTTGAAAGGCGCGCTGCACAATCACTCAACGTGGAGTGACGGCCACAATCGGCTTGAGGAAATTGCCGAATACATGGAAGAACTTGGTCTGGCCTACTGGGCGATCACCGACCATTCGAAGTCGTCGTTTCAGGCGAAGGGTCTCGACGCAAAACGCGTTCGCGAGCAAATCAAGGAAATCAAAAAGATTAACGGGCGGCTGGCCGAACGCGGCAGCGATTTTTGTCTGCTCACCGGAACTGAAGTGGACATTTTGCGCGACCGGCTGGATTTCAACGATGAATTGCTCGCCGAACTGGATGTGGTGGTGGCAAGCTTGCACGTTCCAGCCAGCGGCGAAGCGGAGAACACCAAACGTCTGATTCGGGCGGCGGAAAACAAATTTGTCCACATTATCGGTCACCCAACCGGCCGGCTGCTCTTGGAACGCGAACCGTATCCAGTCAACGTGCCGGCGGTGATTGATGCGTGTGCTGAGACTGGAACCTGGATTGAGCTGAATTGTAATCCGCACCGGTTTGACTTGGACTGGCGGTTGTGGCCTTACGCAAAAAGCCGGGGCGTGAAATGTGTCATCAACCCGGACGCGCACCGCAATGAACACGCTGCTTTTCTCAGGCTGGGCGCGGGAATTGCACGCAAGGGTTGGCTGGAAAAAACAGACGTCGTCAATACTCTTGCCCTAAAATCGCTGCGGAAGGAGTTAAGGCGCAAGCACTTGAATGTTTGAAGCATGCAAGATTTTAAGGACTTTTTGCCGGCCAAATAAGCAAAAAAATGCTTTGACTGTGATAATATTTTGTTGGTAGCTTTTACAAAATTATTGGCTGTTAGAATATTTTTTGAAATGTTTGAATGCAAAAGGGCTTGAACGGTCAAAAGAACGATCTGGTGGGGTAGTGATATGAAGAAATTTTTTGTCTCTGTGGGACTCATCGCTGCTGGGACGGCCAGCCTTCAGGGGGCCTATGCCCCTGATTGGAATTCCACGGAAGCTTCCATGTGGCGGGTTTCGGGCACGTTGCGCGGGTTTTACGATGACAACTACGAAACAGCGCCAGCGGGAGCCAAACAAGGCAGCTTCGGTTTTGAGGTTTCCCCACAACTTGAGCTTAACGTGCCACTGCAACAAACTGAGTTGGGGGTGCGCTACACTTATGGTTTGTATTATTATCAGAAGCGGGAGGATTTAGGGGAAAACCCGATTGACCAGACCCATCAATTTGATTTGTGGGTGGATCACGCATTCACCGAGCGTTGGCAGGGAAAAGTGCAGGATTCATTCGTCATGGGACAGGAGCCGGAATTAATCAATGGTGGTACTTTGCATCGTACCTCTGGAGATAACATCAGCAATTCGGGCACCTTGACTTTGAACACAATTTGGACGCGGTTGTTCAGCACCGCGTTGAACTATCGAAACACAATCATTGATTACCAGAACCACGGCGCCACCGACGCAGATGTTCTACCCGGGGGGAGAGGGGCCAGCCTTGCTGGTGAGTTGAATCGCATTGACCAATCGGTTTCGTTGGATCTTCAATGGCTTGTCGCACCGGAAACCACTGCCTTCGTTGGCGGCTCGCTCGAGTGGGTAAACTATACGGCAGACGAACCGATTGCCCCTGATTATTATGCGTCTTTACGCGACCCGACAGCTCCGCGTACGTATCTTAACAGCGACGCTCGCGACAATCGTTCGTATTATGGATATGTGGGTGTCCAGCGCAGTGTGCTTGCGAATTTGAGCCTCACCGCCAAAGGCGGAATACAGTACACTGAGAATTATAATGATCCGTCTGACTCAACTTCGCTCAATCCGTATGCGGATCTTTCGTTGATTTACACCTACTTGCCGGGCAGTTACGCCCAAATTGGTTTTACTCAATCGCAGAACGCAACCGACCAGGTTTCACCTGACCCGGCCACCGGCAGTTTCGCCTTGGATCAGGAAAGTTCCACGGTTTACGGTTCCATCAATCATCAATTGACATCCAAGCTGCTGGGCACAGTCATTGGGCGCTGGCAACATTCGATATACAACCAGGGCCTTTACAATAATCAGGCGGATGATTACTATAGTTTGGGGGCGAACCTGTCGTATAGTTTCAACAAGCATCTTTCAGCTGAAGCCGGCTATAATTTTGATGATCTTGTCTCTAAAATTCCGGGGAACGGTTACACGCGCAACCGTGTTTATTTGGGAGTTACAGCCGCCTATTAGCCAGCCGTGTCAAACCAAATTGTTTTGAACGTTTAGACGGGAGCCGGGTCAATGGTCTGGCTTCCATTATTTTTTTCCGACATATGGATTCATTACAAAATCAGCCGCAACAGGAAACCAGGCTGCACTTTCTGGACTATTGGCGCATTATCCGCATTCGCAAGGCCATCATCATCACTGTTTTTCTGATCACCGCCATCGTCGCCACCGCGGTAACATTCCTTTTGCCCGAATCCTATGCCAGCACGGCCCGAATCAGAATCGAACCCGACACCATCTCCGACATTCGAGGGGTTGGCGACGTAATGCCATACGCGGCTTACGACCCTTATTTCATTCAGACCGAATTTGAAATCATCCAGGATCGTGTTGTTTTGGGAAAAGTCATTGAATCCCTTAATCTGAACGAAGTATGGGGCAAAAAATACTTTGGCGGCGAGATGCTCAAAACTCCCGAGACCATGGAGTTTCTCAAGAAACGAATGAGCCTGATGCCCGTGCGCAACACCAAGCTCATTGAAATCACCGTCTATAGCGAAGACAAAAACGACGCTGCGCGCCTCGCCAATACCATTGCTGAAACCTACCGCGATTACCGCCTCCATCTGCGCAGGCAACTCAGCCTGAATGGCATCAAGGTTTTGGAAGATCGGTTCCAGTCGGACGGAGAGCAAATCGAAGCTATTCAAATCAAAGTGGACACCCTGCGCAAGGAATTGGGCGTCAATGACAGTGATCCCAACTCCATGCTCCCCACGCCTACGCTCTCGCAGGAACAAGTGCGCAACTACAACGCCATGCGTCTCGAAGGCGAGACGCACTACATGAAACTGGAGAAAGAAGTGACCCAACTTCAGGTATTAAGCCCGGATAAAATGAGGGACGTTCTCCCCACGTTGGCCCCGGATCCAGCCCTGTCCGAGTTGTTGAACAAACTGCATGAGTCTGAACAGACCTTCGTCACTTTGACCAACGACTATTCCCCGGCCGATCTACATATCACCCGTATTCAATCCATGATTGACGAGTTGAATCATCAGATTGACGCCCGGGTCGCCGGCATCATGGCCGGTTTGGAAAATCAGGTCCAGTCAGAGAAAGCCGCGCTCGACGCACTTACCGCCAGCGTTGAAACAGCCAAAGACAAGGACCAGACGGATTTCACCAAAGGCCAGCCCTACTGGTTGGTAAAGCGCGAACTGGGAGAAAAGATCGAATTCCACAGGCTGCTTGGCGTCAAAATTGCACAAGAAAAGCTCGACCTTGAAATTCCCAAAACTTCAATAGTGGAAATTACCGGCCAAGCCGAGCCTGGAGACCGCCCCGTCAAACCAAACAAGACATTGAACATCGTTCTCGGTGTTATCATCGGCTTGATCATGGGGGTCGGTTTGGCCTTCTTCATTGAATATCTGGATACCAGTGTCAAGACGATTGACGAGGTGGAGCGTGCGTTCCAATCGCCGGTGCTTGGCGTTATCCCGCAAAACGTTGGTTACTTGGTGGACGAAGGCCTCGAAAGCCCGCACGCCGAGGCCTACCGCGTGCTGCGCACCAATATCCTGTTCTCACGCAAGGACGAAAAGCTCAACACCGTTGTCGTCGTCAGTGCCGGTGCGGGAGAAGGCAAATCCATCACCGTGGTGAATCTGGCCACAGTATTTGCTCAAGCCGGCCAGCGTATATTGGTCGTGGATTCCGACCTGCGCCGTCCGACACTGCATAAACTGTTGCACGTCAGCAACAATATCGGCCTGACCAATTATCTGCTGAAACAAAACCAGCTCGAAGAAGTCATCCAGACCACCGGCGTGCCGATGCTTGACTTCATGGCCAGCGGCAAACTGCCGAGCACTTCGATGAGCATTCTCGGTTCGGCGCAGATGAAGGAAATGGTCGCCGAATTAAAGCAGCGATACGATTTCATCTTCTTTGATTCGCCGCCCATTCTGGGTGTGAGCGACGCCTCGGTCCTGGCCAGTGAAGTGGACATGGTCATCCAGGTTATTCAATACCGCCGCTATCCACAGCCCATGAGCATCCGCGCCAAGCAATTGATCGAAAAAGTCGGCGGCAACCTCATCGGCATCCTCCTCAACAATATCAACATGTCACAGGACGAAAGCTATTACTACTATACCGGCTACTATCACGGCAATTATTACTACACGCGCAACGAAGACGCTCTGGAAACTCCCGCCAAGGGAAAAGATCCCGATGACACCGACACGATCGGGATTAAACAAAAGTATTGATTGTGCGCCCAGTTTCGTATGGATTAGGGACAATGAAATTATTTTGGAAAGCAACAAGTTTGGGATTCTTTGCCTGTGGCCTGCTGTTCACCGGTGTGATTTTCACCGGATGCTACTCGCCATCAAGCAATCCCATCTTTTCCGACACCCCCATTCCGCCGGTAATGATCGGTTCGCCATCCACAGGCTATAGCGCGGTGGAGGTTGCCCGTTTTCATATCGGTGACTCTGTCTCGGTGGCCTTGACCGGCCTGCCGGAAATCATAGAACCACACGTGGAGCCCATCAAAGAAGATGGCACCATCACCATGCCTGATATCGGCCACGTTCAGGCTGCGGGTAAAACTGCGGGGGAACTTCAGAACGAAATATATAATCTCTATGTGCCGAAGTATTACCGCCATCTCACCGTCACGGTGAATGCCGGTGACCGCGTCTATTACGTCACCGGTGAAGTCAAGAATCCCGGCCGCCAGCTCTACGCCGGCCAAATGACCGTCACCAAAGCCATCACCACGGCGGGTGACTTTACTGACTTTGCCAATCACAAAAACGTCAGACTCATCCGTGCCAATGGCCAGACCATCAAGGTCAATTGCAACAAAGCCCTTCAGGATCAGTCCCAGGACCCGCTGGTGTATCCCAACGATCAGGTCCAAGTGCAGCGCCGATTTTGGTGATGATTCAACTCAACATCCTTTCAGGAAGAAAGGCGGGCGCTCAATCGGCAGCCCGCCGTTTTCCTTTCCGCATCGGACGTGCGTCTGGAAACGAACTGCAACTCGACGATGACGGCATTTGGGATCAGCATCTCACACTGGAATTTAACCGGCAGAAAGGTTTCATGCTCGCAACCGCGCCAAACGCCCTGACCACCGTCAACGGCGAACCCGTTCAGACCGCGATTCTTCGGAATGGTGACATCATCACCCTCGGTTCCGCCAAACTCCAGTTCTGGCTTGCCGCCGCCCGCCAGCGCAGCCTGCACCTGCGTGAAGCATTCGTCTGGGCATTGCTGGTTGCCGTCACCGCCGCCCAGTTTGCATTGATCTACTGGCTTATCCGTTAATGCCGGAAATGCCGCGCGCCGGTGAAGACCATGGCCATGTTCCGTTCATCCGCTGCCGCAATCACTTCCGCGTCACGTACCGAACCGCCCGGTTGAATCGCCGCCGTTGCGCCCGCTTCCGCCGCCGCAATCAAACCATCCGGGAACGGGAAAAATGCGTCGCTGCAAACCACGCTGCCTTTCAGCGAAAGCCTTGCCTCGCCCGCTTTCCAGACCGCAATCCGGCTTGCGTCCACGCGGCTCATTTGTCCGGCGCCAATGCCCAGCGTCCGGTCGGCCGCCCCATAAACAATCGCGTTTGACTTCACGTGCTTGACCACGCGCCAGCCAAAAAGCATTGCGCGCAATTCATTGTCCGTCGGCTGCCGGCGGGTGACGATTTTCAAATCCGCGCGCGCCGCTGTTTTCAAATCGCGCTCCTGCAATAAAAACGAATTTGCCCCGACACTTCGCACGTCCAGCGACCGTGCGGCGAGCGGTGATTTCAAGACTTTGAGCAGCCGCAGATTTTTTTTCTTTTGCAAAATCGCCAATGCTTCCGCTGAAAAATCCGGCGCCACGATGACCTCGCTGAAAATTTCCGCGATGGCCTCCGCGCACGCGCCGTCGAGCGGACGGTTTACGGCGATAATGCCGCCAAACGGCGCCTGTTTGTCCGTCGCAAACGCCTTGTCCCACGCCTCACGCAAATTTGTGCCTTGGCCAACCCCGCACGGATTGGTGTGCTTCAAAATCGCCAGCGTTGGCGGGTCGTCCGAAAACTCCGCAATCAAATTCGCTGCCGCCGTCAAATCCAGAATGTTGTTGTAGGAAAGTTCCTTGCCGTGCAGTTGCTGGAAAAATTCATTGAAACCGCCGTATAGCGCCGCCGCTTGATGCGGATTTTCCCCGTAGCGCAACGGCTGTGCCAGTGGCGCGGAAATTGAAAGCAGGACAGGCATCTTGCCTGTCTCATTATTTTTCGTTCCCCTTGAGGCGGGAGATGGATTTGGAGACAGGCAAGATGCCTGCCCTACGTTGAATTCTTTTTGCAGATGCGCGGCAATGGCGCCGTCATAGGCGGCAGTGCGCGCAAAAACTTTCGCTGCCAGTTTGCGCCGCAGTTCGAGGGTCGTATCGCCGTTGGCGGAAATTTGTTCCGCGACTTCCGCGTAGTCCAGCGGATCAACGACCACCGTGACACTGTCATGATTTTTCGCCGCACTGCGCAGCATCGAAGGCCCACCGATGTCGATGTTCTCAATCGCGTCGTGCAAGGTGACATCCGGCTTCGCCACCGTCTGCTCAAACGGATAAAGGTTCACCACCACGAGATCAATCGGTTGAATATGGTGCGTGCGGATGGCGGCTTCGTGCGTTTCGTTGCCGCGAATGAAAAGCAAACCACCGTGGACTTTGGGATGCAAAGTCTTGACGCGGCCATCGAGCATTTCAGGAAAGCCCGTGTATTCGCTGACGTCCTTCACCGCGAGTCCGGCCTCGCGCAGCGTTTTGGCAGTGCCGCCAGTGGAAATAATTTCAATTCCGGCCTTGGCCAGAATTTGCGCGAACGGAACCAGCCCCGTTTTATCCGAAACCGAAATCAGCGCCCGTTGAATTTTTGCCATGGCCCGACAAAATCTCAGAGCCACCGGTTTCGTCAATGGCAAATCATGGTTTTGACGGCGCGGGCTTTTGAATCATATCCTCGCCGATGGCGCGTTCGAGTCTGGCGCGAGCGACGGCATAATCGTGTAACGCCTGAATTTGCGTCGTGCGCGCCTGCGTCAGCGAAGTCTCGGCGTCGAGCACGTCGAGTTGCGTGCTGGTGCCGGCCTCGGCGCGCGCTCGCGCCTCGCGCAGGGCTTCATCGGCCTGCTCTTGCACTTTTTGCTGCGACTCCAGAACTTCCCGCGCCTCGATGAAATCGGAATAGGCCGTGCGAACTTCAAGCTCAATTTGGCGTCCCTTGTCGTCCACGTCCGTCCTGGATTTTTCGTAAAGCGCCCTGGCTTGGACAACTTTGCCGTGCGTGAGCATTCCGTCGAATATGTCCCAGCTCAACTGTCCGCCGGCATTCCAGCCGCGAATATCGTGATCGAGTTCGACCGGCGGCGTATATTGCGCGTTATACCAGCCATAACCCGCGAAGACCTGAACCGTTGGTTTGTAGCCGGCTTTGGCGTTCACGACATTCAAGCGTTGCAACTCCGCCGTTTTGCGCACGGCGACAAGTTCCGTGCGTCGGGCCAGTGCCTGCTGAATCGCCGCCGGCAAATCCACCTGATACGGTGCGGCGTCGAGCATATCCGTCAGGTTCAACGGAATGTCCTCCCAGATTTCACGCGGCAGATTGTAGCCCAGCAGATTCGACAAATTATTTTTGGCGATGCGATAATCGTTTCGCGCCCGGATCAGGGCCGGACGCTCATTGGCGACAGCGACTTCGGCGCGGAGCACGTTGAAGTGCGGCACGGTGCCGGCATCGTAGCGGCGTTGCTGGTCTTCGAGTTCCTTTTGGAGCAAATTGACCGAGGCTTCATGCACGGTGATTTGTTGGGCGGCAAGCAGTACGTCGTAATAGGCCAGGCGTACGACGAGCAGCGTGTCATCACGCACAGCCTGAAATTGCGCAACGGCCTGCTGCTTCGTGGCAGTGGCTGCTTTCAGCGCTGCAACCATTTTTCCGCCTTCATAAATGGATTGGACGATTTGAACGCCCGAATTCCAGTTTTGATGTGGTGGGGTGAAGGTGAAGACTCCAGGATCAGAAAGGGATTCAATCGCGTGAGGATCGGTGTCCTTGTATTGGCCGGTGGCTTGAACCCGGGGCAGGGCGACGGCGCGAGTTTGCACGACCACGCCATACTGCGCATCCAGATCGTTCCCGGCCTTGAGGATCGTGGCATTTTGTTGAAGCGCGATATTGAGGCAGTCGGTCAGCGACAGCGGACGCGTGATCCAGCCGGGCAAACTGGTATTTGTGTTTTGCGCTGTTATGTTCCAGACAAAACAAATGAGCAACCCGGCGCCGAATAACAACTTTTTCATACGGCCATGAATCTATCAGTTGGTCAATTCGGTGCAAACTTGCAATTTTTTGTTGCATGGGTTTTCCTTTGCCCGATGTGGCGGCGAAGAATATTTGTTTTAACCTTCAGTTTTGCACTGGCTGCGATTTTTGTCGCTGGTTGTTCCTCGAACTCTTCAAACGCCTTTCAAGGCTACATCGAAGGCGAATACGTTTATGTGGCGTCACCGCTCGGCGGCGCGCTGACGAACCTCGCCGTGGCGCGCGGCGATGCGATCAAAGCCGGACAGTTGTTGTTTGAACTGGAACGCGGGTCGGAAGCCGCTGCTGTCCAACAGGCGGAAAAAAATCTCGCGCAGGCGAAGGCCAGTCTCGCGCTTTCCGAAGCTGAATTCGCCCGCCGCCAGCAATTGCGCAACGATCAGGGGGTGATTTCTGCCGAAGAGCTCGACCAGACCCGCGCCCAACGCGACGCCGACCTGGCCCAGGTGGAATCACAAACCGCCGCGCTGGACAAGGCCCGCTGGTCGTTCGACCAAAAACAACAATTTGCGCCGACGAATGCGCTGGTGCAGGACACCTTGTATCGCGCCGGCGAATGGGTCGCGGCGGGCAATCCGGTCGTCGAGTTGTTGCCGCCAGCCAATATCAAAGCGCGCTTTTTCGTTCCCCAGGCAGTATTGCCGCGAATCAAGCCCGGGCAAACGGTCAGCGTGACATTCGACGGCGGCCAGCACGCCTATTCGGCCACCGTCAATTACATTTCCACGCAGGCCGAGTTCACCCCGCCCGTAATTTACAGCCGCGAAAACCGCTCCAAGCTCGTTTTTATGATCGAGGCGAGATTTTCTCCGGCGGATGCGGCCGCCCTTCGCCCCGGCCAGCCGGTGGATGTGGCGTTGAAATAAAACGTGAAACGTGATGCGTGAAAAACCATTGACGCCCAAATGTAATTCACGCATCACGTTTTACGTTTCACGCAAATGGACATGAACTCCCCTGACCTTGTCATTGACGTGCAGGGCATCACGAAGCGGTTCGGCAACCGCACGGTCGTGAACAACATTCCCATGCAGGTGCGCCGCGGGGAGATTTACGGTTTCCTCGGCCCGAACGGCAGCGGCAAAACGACGTTCCTGCGGATGTTGTGCGGTCTGCTCCGGCCCGATGGTGGCAGTGGGCGTTGCTTGGGCTTCGACATCCGCAGCGAATCTGGCGAGATCAAGAAGAACATCGGCTACATGACGCAGCGGTTCAGCTTTTACGAAGACCTGACCATCGAGGAAAATCTGGATTTCATCGCGCGCATTTACGGCGTGCCGGAACGCAAGTCGGCCGTGGAAAAAAGCCTGGAACGCCTCGGCATGACCAAACGGCGAAAGCAACTCGCCGGTGAATTGTCCGGCGGCTGGAAACAGCGGCTGGCGTTGTCCGCGTGCCTGATTCACGAGCCGCAACTGCTTCTGCTCGACGAACCGACGGCGGGTGTGGATCCAAAGGCGCGCCGCGATTTTTGGGATGAAATCCAGCAGCTTGCCGGCAGGGGGTTGACCGTGCTGATAACAACACATTACATGGATGAAGCGGAACGCTGCAATCGCGTGGCCTACATCAGCTATGGAAACCTGCTGGCCAGTGGAACGGTTGACGAAGTTTTGAAAAATTCAAAACTCACGACGTGGGAAGTGACCGGCGGAAATTTGCACGAATTCGCGGAAAAAATCCGCGGAAAACCCGGCGTCGAACAAGTCGTTGCGTTCGGCTCGACGCTGCACGTCAGCGGGCTTGACGCGGAAAAATTGCATGCGAGCGTCAATCCGATGATCACGGGTGATTATCACTGGCAACAAATTCAATCGGGACTTGAAGACGTTTTCATCAGCCTGATGGAAACCGCGAAGGACAATTTCTCATGAAAATATCCAAACATCTGGTAGGGCAAAGCTGCTGCTTTACCCCGATATGTCGGCGGCGCGGCAGCGCCGCCCTACCGGAGGAAATGGAGCCGTTTTCGTGAAACTGCACGAATTCAACTGGCGGCGGTTCTGGGCGGTCGTGGTGAAGGAATTCATCCAGATGCGCCGCGACCGCGTCACGTTCGCGATGATGATCGGCATTCCGATACTCCAGCTCATTCTGTTCGGCTACGCCATCAATTCCGATCCAAAACATCTGCCCACAGCCGTTTACTCGGCGGACAACAGCGTTTTTTCGCGGACCATCGTGTGGGGTTTGCGCAACAGCAGCTATTTTGACATCACCCGCGAGGCGAAGAACGAGGCGGAAATTCAAAAGTTGCTCGCACAGGGCACAGTTCAATTTACGGTGGACATCCCGGTGGATTTTTCGCGCAAATTGCTGCGCGGCGAACGCCCGGATTTGCTGCTGGAAGCCGATGCGACCGATCCTGCGGCCATCGGTTACGCCGTTGCCGCCATAAACCTGTTGACGACCACCGTCCTGAATCGCGACCTCACCGGGCCGCTGGCGAAATTGCAGGGAACGCCGCCGCCGGTCAATCTGGTGGTGCATCAACATTACAATCCGGAAAACATCACGCAATATAACATCGTGCCCGGGCTCATGGGCGTGATGCTCACGATGACCATGATCATCATCACCGCGCTGGCCATCACGCGCGAGCGCGAGCGCGGCACGATGGAAAACCTGCTTTCGACCCCGGCGCGTCCGGGCGAGGTGATGATTGGCAAAATCGTGCCTTACATCACGGTCGGTTATATCCAGGTCTTCCTGATTTTGCTGGCGTCGAAGTTTCTGTTCAATGTGCCGATTGTGGGCAGCGTGCCGTTGCTGCTGGTGCTGACATTCTTCTTCATCGTGGCGAATCTGGCCGTCGGCATCACGTTTTCGACCATTGGCAAAAATCAGCTTCAGGCGGTGCAAATGGCGTTCTTCTTTTTCCTGCCGTCGCTGTTGTTGTCCGGCTACATGTTTCCGTTTCGTGGCATGCCGGGTTGGGCACAGGACATCGGCGAAATGTTGCCGTTGACGCATTACCTGCGCGTCGTGCGCGGGATTCTGCTGAAGGGAAACGGTTTCGCCGAAATCGCGCCCGACCTTTGGCCGATTGCGTTGTTCTTGGTCGTGATGCTGGCCATTGGCATCAAACGTTACCGGCAAACGCTGGATTGAATGGTTTTTTTAGCGGCATAATTCATTGTCATCCAAGCAGTTGCTGGCTAAACTTGCAAATTGGACTTATTTCGGTTCTCCTTATCTAAATGCGACGATTTAGTTGTTTGGTTTTAACCATCGGATTGGCGCTGGCCGGCAAAGCTTTGATTGGCGCGGAATCAGCCCAAGTCAATTTGGATTATGTGGCGCAGCGCGCTCTCGAACGGGCGCGCCAGCCTTTCCACTCGCCGCGCGCCGATGTGCCGAAGGTGTTGCGGCAGGAAAATCTCAACTATGACAAGTACCGTGAAATTGAGTTCCGGCATGATCGGGCGTTATGGGCGGCGGACGGCCTGCCATTTCGCGTGGAGTTTTTTCATCCGGGTTACCTCTATCAGGAACCGGTTCACGTTTATGAATTCACGGCGACCCATGTGCAGCCCATCCGGTTCGTGCAGGACTTTTTCAATTACCGCGCGTTGCACATTCAAAACGAGATCCCGGCAGATACAGGTTACGCCGGGTTACGCCTGTTGAATCAATTGAACGACTCGAACAAGTGGGATGAAATCGGCGCGTTTCTCGGCGCGAGCTATTTCCGGCTGCTCGGCAAGGGACAGCGTTACGGGCAATCCGCGCGCGGGCTGGCCTTGGACTGCGGGGAACCGGACCGGCCGGAGGAATTTCCCATTTTTACCGACTGGTGGCTGGGCAAGCCGCAACCGGACGCCCGGGGACTGACCCTGTTTGCCATGCTCGACAGCGTCAGTTGCGTGGGGGCGTATCAACTGATCATCCGTCCCGGTGAGACCACCGTGGTTGACGTGGAGGCGGTGCTTTATTTACGCGAGACGAACATGGTTCAGGCTGTGGATGCGAACCGACGGCCCATCAGAACCATCGGCCTGGCGCCCCTGACGAGCATGTTTTGGTTCGGCAAAAATTCCGAGCGCAAATTCGATGATTACCGTCCCGAAGTTCATGACACCGACGGCCTGCTCGCCCGCATGGATGGTGGCGAAATGCTCTGGCATCCGCTGGACAATCCCGCCGTCATGCGCCACCAGGTTTTTTTCGCGCCGAACATCCGTGGCTTCGGACTGTTCCAGCGCGAGCGCACCTTTGCGGCATATCAGGACAGCTTCAACTTCTACCATCTGGTGCCCACCGTATGGGTCGAACCGCATGGGAATTGGGGCGACGGCGACCTGCATCTCGTGCAATTGAGCGCGAGCTACGAGGGTTTTGACAACATCGTCGCGTTTTGGGATCCGAGAGACAAACCCGCGCCGCTGAAACCTTTTCGCTTTGGATACACACTCTCCTGGACGCGCGGGGCGGACATGAAACTGTCCGACGACAAGGTTGTGTCCACGCGCATCGGCCTGGGCCCGAACTGTGTGAATTGCCGGCAAATCGTGATTGATTTTGCCGGGCCCGGGCTTGACACCCTTTCTGAAGGCGATCCGCCGCAGGCCATCGCCAATTGCAGCACCAACGCGGCGATTGTGGACAATCAAGTCTTTCATGTTCCCGAATTGAACGCCTGGCGCGTCATTTTAAAAATGCAGCCCAACTCCGGCAATACCGACCCGGTGGACCTGCGCTGCACGTTGCAAAAGGGAACCAACATTTTGAGCGAAACCTGGACTTACCAATGGAGTCCGCCATGAACGGCCTGGGCACGCTGACCGATTCCTACGGCCATCTGGCGGGACGCCGGCTCGAAGAATGGAACGCGGCGTATGAGAAGGTGGAAAATTATTTCCACGCCCTGCGCGTCCGCAACAAAGCCCTGCTCGGCCAGTTGGTGCTCCGGGTGCTCGAACGCGCCGCGCACCGCGCGCCCACCGAGCCGGAACGCTCCGCCACCCAGCTCGCCGCCGAGGAAATGGACCGCATCGTGATTGAGTGGTTCGCCGAGGTGTTGCAGGAACCGCCGACCAACGCCGATCAAACGCTCTCCACGCGCGGGCGGCTCGCGTTGCTGCTCGCCGACATGCCGGGCCGATGGCAGCAACAATTTTTGCGGCCCGGTCCGTGGCCGGAGGAATTCATCAGCGCCATGCGCGAAACCTATCTGTGCGCCGGGCCGGATTTTCAGCTCTCAAAAATGACGCCGCGCCCCTTCGATCTTGGCCCGATTACAACATTGACGAATCTGGGCAAACTGCCCTATCTCAGAATGGTTCTGGCCTGGACGCTGTTTGCCTTGCTGCTGGTGGCCATTTTCATCCTCACGCACTAAGCCATGTCCGGCGTTTCCCAATCCGCCCCGGCCTCAAGCCAGCCACCGCCATTGCGGGTGGTTGCCGCGCCACGCATTGAGCGGCATGGCTGGCGGCTGTTCATCTTTTATTCATGCGCGCTCCTGCTGACGGGTTTGGTCTCGATGCTCTTTGCCGATTTGCTGTGGCGGAAGGGCTGGTCCGCGTCGAGCACCGCGCTGCTGGTTTTGTTTGTGATTTTGTTTTTATTCATTGCCATCGGTTGCATGCACGGCCTGTATGGTTTCGTGTTGCGGATGTTCGGCGACGACCGCTGCATCACGCGGCTGAAGGAATATCGCGGCCAAAGCATTGCCGGCATCAGCACGGCGATTGTCTTTCCGGTTTACAACGAAGACGTCGTGCGCGTCTGCGAAGGCTTGCGCGCGACGTATGAATCCCTGGAAAAAACCGGCCAGCTTGAACGCTTCGACTTTTTCATCTTGAGCGACTCCACCAATCCGGACAAATGGATCGAGGAGGAACGGTACTGGTATGATTTGGTCCATGAACTTGACGCGCTGGGCCGCATTTACTATCGCCGCCGGTTGAACAACGAAAGCCGCAAGAGCGGGAACGTGCGCGACTTTCTCAATGCCTGGGGCCGCCGCTACCGCTATTTCCTGGTGTGCGACGCCGACAGTGTCATGCGCGGCAATACGCTCGTGGATCTGGTGAAATTGATGGAAACGCATCCGACCGTCGGACTGATTCAGACCGTGCCGGCCACGGTCAATGCCGAATCGTTATTCGGACGCATCCAGCAATTTGCCAATCGCCTTTACGCGCCGCTGTTTATTGCCGGATTGAATTACTGGGCACTCGATCTGGGAAATTATTGGGGGCACAACGCCATCATCCGCACCGAGCCGTTCATGCAATTCTGCGATTTGCCGCAACTGCCCGGCCGCAAACCGTTCGGAGGCCAGATTCTCAGCCACGATTTTGTCGAGGCGGCGCTGATGTTGCGCGAGAACTGGGAAGTCTGGTTCGCCTACGACCTGGAAGGCAGTTACGAGGAAGCGCCGCAAGCCCTGATCGAAAACGCCCAGCGCGAACGCCGCTGGTGCCAGGGCAATCTGCAGCACGGCCTCGTGCTCTTTGCCAAAGGACTGCGCGGGGTGAGCCGGCTGCATCTGATTCTGGGCATTTGCGGCTATCTCGCCGGGCCTTTATGGCTGGCCTTTCTGCTCACTTTTAACTGGATCTGCTGGTTCCACAAACACACCGGCCTTTCGGACATCACCGTGCAGGCGTTCACGCGATACCTGAGTAGCTTCAGTGGCACCGCTCATGCCCTGCTCATTTTCATCATCTGCATGGTCGCCATCATGCTGCCCAAAGCGCTTGCGCTCATTGACCTTTCGTATGATTCGGAACGACGGCGGGCGTTCGGCGGTCTGACGCGCGCAACCATCGGCGTCTTTTACGAAACAATTTTTTCCACCTTGCACGCGCCGCTGCTGATGCTGTGGCACACGCGGTTTGTCGTCACCAACCTGCTGGGTGTCAGCACCGGCTGGTGGCCGCAAAAACGCGCCGCCGACGGCACAACGTGGACCTATGCCATCCGGCGGCATTGGGGGCACACGCTGATCGGGCTGGTTTGGGGCGGATTCATGTGGTGGCTTGGATCGTCGCTGTTCTGGTGGTTCACGCCCGTGCTGGCGGGAATGGTTTTGTCCATTCCCTTGAGCGTTTTCACCAGCCGGCGCAGCCTCGGCGCGCGGGCGCGAAAGCTGGGATTGTTTCTCACACCGGAAGAAATCGCGCCGCCGCCGGAACTGGTCACGCTCCGGGCGAACATGAAAGTCCATGAAATGACTGAGGACACTTCCCCGCGCCGTCCCCACGCGGGGCTGGCGGAGGCGGTGCTCGATCCTTACGTCAACGCCATTCACGTTTCGCTGCTGCGCGAGAAACAACTCAATCCGGTTTATGCCGAGCAGCTTGCCGGGATGGGCGTTGGCAGCCCGAAAGTCCGCGCGCTCGGCGAAAAATTATTGGCCGCCGGGCCGGACAAATTGACGCCGGCCGAACGGCTTTTAATCATGGCCGACGAGCACACCATGGTCTGGCTGTATCATGAAGCCTGGCTGCGTCAATCGCTCGCGCCGTGGTGGAAAGCCTCGATTCGCGGATACAGCCGGCTGGATGAGTCGTGACTGCGAACCTTGGGTTTGCGTTCGCCAGTGATTTATCCGGGCTGGGGCTGTAAATTAACATCATAGTTGGTTTACGCCGTGCCGCTGCTCGCGGAAAGGGGCATCGGCACTGACCCGGGTTCGGTGAAGAACAAAGTTCTGCCGCTGATTATTCCATCAACTCTCAACATTCAGCCATTCCTCCAGTTTGTAGTCGCAGATGCGGGAGACGGGATTCAATGATTCCCGATAAAATCCGCACCTTTTGGCTCAAGCGTCAGTTCAAATTTATTGGTTGTTCCCGGTGAGAACGTCATGCGTATATGTCGGTCACGCCAACCCTTGGGTTCCTGTAGCGGGACTTGGAATTGAGGATGATACACTTCCATCCCCCGGTTTGTGGCAGGAACATTCCGAATGACAGCGACACCGTTTTTGTCCGTGGTGGCAGAATATGGGACGTCAGGAAGGGGTGCCAGTGCTCGAAAAGGCTCTTCGCTGGATTGTCTCATATTGCCAAAGATTCCATTCATCCGCCCTACGTTTGGATTGAGATAAACGGTGGCGCCTTCAATGGGCTTTCCCCATCTGGTTTTGGCCGTCAATTCCAAAGTCGCGGTGGGTTCGGTCACCACCTCGATTTTTGTCGTTGGGGCCACCAGCGGGAACGGCTGCGGCACGCCAATGACCGGACCATTTACTAATTGAGAGTGAATCCGGTTTTTAACCTGGCCGATGCTTTTGGATACAAAGCCATCGCCGTGAACAATCACATCCACCTCTCCTGGAGGAATAGATTCAAAAACAAAACTCCCATCCTCGGCAATCGGTCGGTAGCTCTTCCAAAAATGAAAATAGCCGTATTTTTCAAAAAGGTCGCCCATGTCTTCAGGAACAAGCGATGCGGGAAATTCTTTGGGACGCACCATGATCAGCACCCGGCCATTTTTCACCGGCCTCGACACCTGGTCGTCAAGCCGTCCCTCCAGACGAATGCCGGGTTTCATTTCCAGGGAATAATTATATTCCTTCCCTTTTTCGGCGGTGAAAGGGAAGGCTTCGCTGTAAACAATCTCGCCCGAGGGCAGTCGGCCCATGAGTTGGAATAGATGTCCACCCGGAGACATTTTATGAAATGCGAACAACCCGTTTTCCTTTTTCTGCCAATCCTCCTTGTTCAACATTTCTTCGCTGAGGTTGGGAACCAGTTCAGTCACGCGTTGGTGATCGCTGCCGTAATAGCCCGAAACTTCCACATGAATGCCTCGGGTCAATTGAATCGGTTTCTCCGGACTGTCCACCGAATAACTCTGCAGCCGTACGGTCGCATATTCCGGATGGAACACCGAGAAGATGAGTTTTCCCGTGAGCTCCTTTTCCTCCGGGATGCCTACCACTGGATATTTCACATAAGCTTTACCTTCGCGATCAGTGACGGACTTTTCAGGCGGGCCACCAAATTGCTTAGGCCCCCAATGATACGCGTCAGCCCCATGAATTCCTTTGACACGAAAACCATCGGGCAGAACAGTTGCCCCTTCGATTGGTTTACCGTCTTCGTCCTGAACTACAACCAGCACTTTTTTGAATTCAACTGTTGCCGAAACTTTTGAATCGGTTGGACTGGATTTTGAAAACTGGCAACCGGCGGTCATCAGAAATAACAACCCCACTAACCCAAATCCGGCCACCGAATATTTCCAATTCCAGGCCCCCATACCCTTTTGGCCAAGATGATTCAACCGTCGCGCAATTTGCGAACTTCCATTCAGCGTAAGTTTGGTCTCAACTGCCGGCAAAGCCAGCACCCGCAACGCCAGCCGGGCCAACATCTGGGCGTAGGAATCCTTATCTGCCAATTGCCCTGACGCGACCCGGTCGGCTTCCTGTTCACAAGCGAGGTTGTGAGCGGCAGGAACCTGCCACACGAGCGGATGAAACCAGCAGACAGCCTTCATCCATTGCCAAGCCACGCACCAGGCCAGGTCGTGCCGGCGCAGGTGCGCGATTTCGTGGCTTAAGAGCGCGGATACTTCGCCCGGCGAAAGATGTTGCGCCAGCATTCGCGGCAGGATGATCGTCGGTTTCAACAGGCCGCAAACAAACGGAGAAGTGACCGCGTCTGAAATTTGAACCTCAACCTTCCGCCGAACATTGAGGCGGTTCTGAATTTGTCTTGCCAGTCGCTGAAGGTCTACAGTCGGGTGACCGGTTTTTCGCAAACGGGAAAGCTGAAGCTGCAGCCGGACAAGCCGGCCGGCTCCACCGACGCAGCCCAATGCCCAGACCTCCATGAGAATGATCTTCCATGAGACCGGCTTTGGTGAAGTTGGTGGTTGGATGGAATTTCCGCTGCTGGAAGCCGGGCTGAACGCGACCGGCGCTTGTGCCGGCGGCTTCGCTGATGCTGCCGGCGGGATGGGATTGCCGGCGACGGCCGGCGAAAGCGGGCCGGCGAATTCAGTTGGGGAAGCAGCATCGCCGGCGATGGGAATCTTGAGGCCGGGGATCTGGAAAAAATGCAGCAGCGGCAGAACCAGACCGAAGCAAAGAATGCTGCGCCAGAGAATCAACCGCCAGCGGGCATGACGGCGACACAACACCCAATGAGCCACCCAGCCCAGCGCGAGCAGGCAGGTCCATTTGAACAGGATTACGAATTCCGGTGAGGCAAGCAGGAGAGGCAGGTTCATTTTGATTTCCTTTTTGCTTTGTTGGATGACAACCCGTCGGCGGTTTGGCGGATCAGTTTGAGGTCTGCCGGTTTGATGTCGGATGTTTCCATCAATTGAGCAACCAATTCTTGATGGGAGCCACCCGCAAAGATTCGCGCCAATGTTTGCATCGCGATCTGCAGCAAGGTGGCTTTGGGAATCCGGGCCGCATAAAAAAACGCCTTCCCCTGCAACCGTCGGGTGATGTGCCGCTTCCCGACCAGGTTGACCAGAACCGAGCGCAAGGTGGCGTTTTCGATCGGCCACGAGAAATGCGCTTGAATCTCCGCCGGCTTCAATTCACCCCGCTCCCAAAGGATTCGGAGGGCCTCCAGTTCATTTTGATTCAGGGAAGTCATGGATATGTGTGAAATGTTCACACATTGCGCCCCGGCTGTCAAGCGCAATGTGTGATATTGTCGCACATTGATGTAGTATTCTTGCATTTCACACCGGTGTTTCTCGCCGATGCCAGAGCCTACCCCAAATACCATGGCTGGGAGCGGTTATGTGCCGCGTGTCCAAGCCGATAAATAATGCGAAACGATTCGCCACAGTGCATCCAACCGGCGCAGGTAACTTGTCCAACCCCTCGTCGTTAATGTCTCATCGGCGGGCGGAACCCTCCTTAGCAACGCAGCGGACCGGCGGGACGCCAGCCTCCGTTCTGAAGCTTCGGCCCGACAGGCCAGCGCTCCCAAGAAAAATGGGTTGCGGCTACAGCAATTCCAGCGTGCGTTGCAGCTCCGCGTCCGTGTTGTAAAAATGCGGCGAGAAGCGGATGTAGCTTTGTCCTTTGCGGTCCGCGCGCAACGACGTCACAATGCCGGCGTCCGTCAATTTTTTGTGCAACGCCGTGAGGTCTTTGCCCACCTTCGCGGCTGAAGCCGCTTCGGCGAGGCTGGAGCCCGCCTGATAAAAGGAAATGATCCCGCTGGCGTTTTCAATTTTCGCATCCGCATTCAAAACCGTAAAACCTTTTGCCTGCAAGGCCGGCACGAGCCGCGCGCGTTTGCGCAGCAGTTCGGCGGCGATGTTTTCGATGCCGATTTCCGCCACGAGTTCCATGGCGGCAATCAGACCGATCAGTCCGAGCAGATTGTGCGTGCCGGCTTCATATTTCGTCGCGTCTTTGCGGAAAACAATTTGTTCCTGCGCGACGAAATTCGGGCAGCGCACGTTATGCCAGCCGTAAACCGGCGGGTTCAGTTTTTCCTGCAACTCGCGCCGGACATAAAGCAGGCCCGCACCACAGGGGCCGAGCAGCCATTTGTGCGCGTCGGCGGCGAGAAAATCCACGTGCTCGACCGTCGTCGGAAACGCGCCGAGCGTTTGAATTGCATCAACACAAAACAAAATTCCGCGTGCGCGCAAAAATTTGCCGATGGCCTGAAAATCAATGCGATAGCCGCCGATGAAGTGGCAGGACGCGAGCGCGACGAGCCGGGTGTTTTCGTCCACCTGCCCCATCACGTCCACCGGGCGGATGATGCCGAGGCCGCGCGTATTGAGCAGGCGGACTTCGACGCCACGTTCGGCCAGTGCCATCCACGGATAAACGTTCGACGGGTAATCGTCGTGATAAATGAGGATGTTATCACCCCTGCGAAAACTCAGCCCGGCGGCGACAAAACTCAGCGCGAGCGAAGTCGGCCCGACGAGGGCGACTTCCTCCGGCTGGCAATTCAACAATCGCGCCCCGAGCTGGCGCGCATCGTTCAAGCGGTGCAGAACGAAGGCTTCCTGATCTCCCAGTGTGCCGCGCTGGGCGCATTCGGAAACCGCTTCGGCGACGCGATGCGGCAACGGGCAAACCCCGGCGTGCGCGAGGAAAATCTTGTCGCGGGCGACGGGAAATTCACGTTGGCGAAGTTCCTCGTTCGCGTGCAGTTCAGTCAATGTCATGCGGCGAAAGTAATGGGCAACCGTCCGGCGCGCAAAGCGGAATTAAAATCCTTTCAGAACATTAGAAAGGTCACTGTGTGGACCATAGAGGCCAGCCCAGAACTGGATTACTTTGTAGGCGATCAGCAACGCGACCAGCATATAAACGAGCCGTGGCATCCAGGTGGCGAAGGCGTTCAGCTTGCGCGTGCCGTCCTCATTGTAGATCCGGCTGATTTGGCGGAGCGAATCATCCAGTTTACCGCTGACCTCGCCGCTGGCGTAAAGGTTGGCGAAGGTTCCCGGGAACAGCGGGCAGAGGCGCACGGCCTCAGACGGCATTTGGCCGGCAACCACGCGCGGCTTCCAGGCGGTGACCGCCCGACGTAAGGCCGGCGAGCCGCTGGCTGTGGCAGCCAAGTCCCAAGCTTCAAAGATGTTGACCCCGGCGCTGATGAGCGCTTCGAGCGCCGCGGCGAGCCGGGACAGGGCAAGGTAATGCCGTGCCGTGCCGAGGATTGGAACCGGTCGTAACAGGGATTCCATTATGGCCCGCCAGTTTTCGCCGTGTTTGCTTTGCGAGGCGTAAATCATCAAGGCGACGGCGCCATAAAATGGTGAGAGGATGAGTGCAGCTTTGGCAAACAGGAGGGTCAGGCTGGCGTTGAATTGCGACGCGGCGAACGGAAGCACAATTAAAAAAATGAAGGCGGCAAAATGAATCAATCCGACGGGATAAATAAGTTGGGCGATCACCTGCTTGATGACGCGGGCGCGGTCGTTGTAGTAATCGGCGAGCATGCGGAAACAGGTATCGAGCCGGCCGCTTTGCTCGCCAGCCGTGATCAACGCCAGGTCGAACGCGGGCAGCCAGTCGAGGGCCTGCAATGATCCGGCCAGCGTCGCGCCCCTGGCGAGTTCATCGAGCAGGCGTTGCAGCGGCTCGTGGAACGAAGGAGCAGGAGGGTTGCGTTTGATTTGCTCCAATGCGCGAACGATGGGGATTCCGGCGGCCGTGAGCTGGCCGAGTTGGTGATACAACTCGGCCCGCTGGGTGAATTGGCGGGGGGTGACAATTAGCGGCATAATCCCGCCTCGCGGGACCGGCAGCGGTCAGGCCGCGACGCGATCCAGGCTGGCCTTGAAATCGCGCCGGCTTTTGGCGCCAACCATTTGCTCGGCGATTTCGCCCTTGTTAAAAAGCAGCAGAGTGGGAATGGCGCGGATGCCGTACTCGGTGGCGAGCGACTGATGTTCGTCAATGTTCACTTTACCGATTTTCACCTTGCCATCGTATTCGTCGGCCAGTTCATCGAGGAGCGGCGCGATCATTTTGCACGGGCCGCACCACTCGGCCCAGAAATCAACAAGCACGGGCACCGGCGATTGCAAAACCTGCTGCGCGAAATTGTCCTGCGTGAGCGTAACGATTAATGGAGAAGCCATACGTCAAATGGAATAGTTTTGGACACGAGAAACAATGCGATCAAAACCGGCCATCAGCTGATGGCACTTTTAAGGATCAGGAACATCCAAACCACCGTGCCGGCGGCAAATAATCCAGCCACAACCGCGGCGATGACCAGAATGTTGTCGAGCGCGCCAATCGTGGGAGCGGCGGCGGGCGCCGCTCTTTGAACCGCCGGAGCGGAGCGTGTTTGAGCTACGGGCGCAGCAGCGGTAGCAGTAGCGGCTCGTGGCGCGGCAGCAGTAGGTGCCGATGGAGCTTTTGCCGCGCCGGTTGACAATGGTACCACGCTGGGAGCGCCGGTGGGGCCGCCGGGCGGCAGCGTCGGCAGTTTGATGGTCGGCGCCGTGGATGGTTTCGGCGGCAAATTGATTCGGACGGTCTCTTTTTTGGGCTGGACCTTGCCGGTTTCTTTTTTTACCGGGGGCACAGCACCGGCAGGCGCGCCTGGAATGTTCGAAGGAATGTCAGCCATAGTATTTAGTGGTTCAAGATAAACGGCGGACGGCGGCTGTCAAACTTAATTCTGGAAACATGGGAGAACGGCTGGCACACCACCCTGCCATCAAGTCTTTTCCTCAATCAATTCACGCCGCGCGCCGCCGAGCAATTGTTCGACGAAACCGGTCGAATAAACGCCACGCCGGAAATTCGGGTCCTGCATGATGGCTTGCTGGAAGGACACGGTGGTTTTGATGCCGGTAATCATATATTCGGCGAGTGCACGGTTCATACGATCCATCGCCTCACGCCGGTCTTTGCCCGTGGTGATAAGCTTGCCAAGCATTGAGTCGTACATCGATGGGATCGTGTAACCCGCGTAAGCGTGTGTGTCCACGCGCACGCCGCGGCCGCCGGGTTGAAAATACATCTCAATCCGTCCGGGGCTGGGACGGAACTCGTCAAACGGATCTTCGGCATTAATGCGACATTCGATGGCGTGACCTTTGATTTGAATGTCACTTTGCGAATGTTGCAGCGGCTCGCCCATCGCCAGCAGGATTTGATAGCGCACGAGATCAATGCCCGTGACTTCCTCTGTGACCGGGTGCTCGACTTGAATCCGCTTGTTGACTTCGAGGAAATAAAAATTGCCGTGATTGTCCACGATGAATTCGATGGTGCCGGCGTTGGTATAGTGTGCGGCCTCGGCGATTTTCACGGCGGCCTTGCCGATTTTGTCGCGCAATTTGCGGAATTTATACTCGAGCAATGGCGACGGTGCTTCTTCGATAAGTTTTTGGTTGCGGCGTTGAACGGAACAATCACGTTCGCCCAGATGAATAATGCGGCCTTTTTGGTCACCGAGAATCTGAATTTCGATATGATGCGGATTCTCGATGTATTTCTCAATATAGACCCCGGAATTGCCAAACGCTTTTTCCGCTTCGCTTCGCGCCGTGTGATAACCTTTCACGAGCGAAATGTCATTATGCGCCACACGCATCCCGCGTCCGCCGCCGCCAGCAATGGCTTTGATCATCACCGGATACCCGATGTGTTTGGCGATGGTCAGGGCCTCCGGTTCTTTTTCAACGACGCCATCCGATCCTGGCGGTAAGGGCACGCCGGCTTTTTTGGCCAATGCACGGCTGACCGCTTTGTCGGCCAGTGCTTGCATCGTGCGCGGATTGGGGCCGATAAAACGAATGTTGCAACTCTCGCAAACCTCGGCGAAATGCGCATTTTCCGAAAGAAAACCGTAGCCGGGATGAATCGCGTCCACATCCGTGACCTCCGCTGCGCTGATGATGCGGTCAATGCGCAAATAACTTTCCGCCGCCGCCGCTTTGCCAATGCAAATGGCCTCATCGGCCAGTTGCACGTGCATGGAATTGGCATCCGCTTCCGAATAAACGGCCACCGTGCGGACGTTCAATTCTTTGCAAGCGCGGATGATCCGAACGGCTATCTCGCCGCGATTGGCGACCAGAATTTTTTCAAACATGGGCTTTCAGTGAAAGCAAACAGGATTAACGAATGTTTCCGGCGCCGAAGTCAGGCCGGCCGCACTTTGAACAACGGCTGGCCGAATTCCACCGGCTTGGCGTTTTCCACCAGAACCTGAGTGATCACGCCTTTGACTTCAGCTTTGATTTCATTCATCACTTTCATCGCTTCGATAATGCATACGACGGATTCGGGACTTATTTCGGTTCCAATCTCAACGTAACTCGCGGCCTCAGGGGACGGTGCGCGATAAAAAGTGCCAATCATTGGCGATTTGACCTCAATTTCGTTCGTGGCGGGAATCGGTGGTGTGCCAACCGGTGCCGATGGGACGGCGATAGGCAGTAAAGCTGGAGCGCCGCCACCAGCTATTGGTTCATCATACTGAACGACAGGTCCCCCGCCGTTGGAACCACGTTTAAGCCTGATTTTTGAATCCTGACGTTCCAGCTCGAACTCCGTAATGGAATTCTTCTTCATCAGGTCAACGATGGCTTTAATATCTTTTATATCCACAGTACGTTTTCGTTAAAGTAAATTCAAATTCCCGTTTTTAATCTAAAATAACCCAAAAAACAGCATCCCAAGTGTGACTATTCTTAACCGATTATTACGTCGAATTAAATCCTAACCATTTGAATGATTATCGTCAAGTCGCAAAATAGAAAAATTTAAATCAAATAAAAACCGCTTAAAATGCAATAAAAATACAGTTTTATGACTGTTTTTTATTAACTTTAACGTCAACGGATGCTTCTAATGCCAAAATATAAGATTTTTGTCCAAAGCCAGTGATTTGTCCGCAACAAACCGGCGCAATGAGCGATTTGTGTCTGAATTTTTCTCTCGCATGAACGTTTGAGAGGTGGATCTCAATGGTCGGGACTCCTACCGCCGCAATTGCATCCCGTAGCGCAATGCTGGTATGGGTGTAAGCAGCGGCATTGATGACAATCACGTCAAACTTCCCCTTTGCCTGCTGAATCCAGTCAACCAGCTCGCCTTCCAGATTGGATTGCCGGAACTCAATCCCCACCTTCAACTGTGCGGCACGTTCACGCACTTTTGCCTCGATGTCAGCCAAAGTCACGCGGCCATAGACTTCAGGCTCGCGTTGTCCCAACAGATTCAGATTCGGCCCGTTGAGGAAGAGAATTTTCATGTGCGGTAGGCAGAATAACCGGTCATCAGATGTTTGTCGATTTGAATTCCGGTCGGGGCGAGCAGAAAGCCTAACAAGATGAAAGCCGTCCAAGCCAGTGCCGGAACATAGAGGCTAAACTCACCAAACCCCTGGATAAACCAGGCCCATACTCCAAGAAAAATGGCGAAGCTTGCCGGATCACCAGAGCGCCAAACGCGCCGCACGATCGTCAGCAATGAAAGCACAATCCAGGCTCCGTAAAGTGTTCCGCCGACAATGCCCGAATCCGAAAATTGTTCGAGGTAGTCATTATGCGCCAGGCGGGCCATTTCGGCGGTGGGCGATTTGAGTTGTGCGTAAGGCCGTTGAAAAGTGCCCGGGCCCGTTCCCACCAGCGGATGCATGAATGTGGTTTCCACCGCCGCGTGCCAGTAATCAAACCGTGCGCCGATACTGGTTGCGCCGGCGGCAAAGTAACTATGGAATCGCACGGCGAAAACTCCCAGTCCGATCACAATGACCGCAGTCAAGGCCGCCCATTTCAACCGCGTCGGCCACTGCAGGCGAAACAAGCATGCGCCGCCAATCGCCACCGCAATCAGCCAGCCCAGCTTTGAGCCGGTCCAAAAAAATGCCGCGCCACCCAGAAAAATGGTGAGTGTGATTACCACCGCGCGAATGGATGATCGCAGCCGTTTTGTGCTGTTGAACGCCAAATTGAGCGACATTGGCAGTAACAGCAGAATCAAGCCCGCCAGGGCATTGGGATAAACCAGCGTGCCATAGACGCGCCCTTTGGCAAACTTGGCAAGGATGGCTGGATTCGGCACGTCCATGCCATTGGTGGTGACGATGGCCCCGTCGCGTTTCATCTCCACAAGCAGTTCTGGCGGAAGGTTTGTCCAACCGGTGCGTCCGCCTTCCAACAACATTTGCCGGCTTTGCGGGAACTCAAACAGCCGCTGGTTGATTCCCCGAACAAGGCAAAATGCAAACGCCGCCAGCAACCCGACAAGCAGCCAATGCCATGCGCGTTCGCGTCCCAAAACCAATGCGCCGATGAAATAGCAGGCGAGGCATCCGGCAAACTGACAAAGCGTCGTTGCGGTGAGATTGCCATCCACAGTTTGCGTGGCTGAAAGAAGCTGCCAGCCGAACCATAGCAACGGCAGCAACCAGAGCCAGCGCGTTCCCGGCCAGCGCGGCCTGCTGGCGAACACAAACACTGTGCCCGTCAGTGCCAGCGGCAACAAAATCCAGTTGCCCCAATGGGTGGGCCAGGCGTCCGTCCAAAATTCGGAAGGTGAAGCTGGCGGCGTGATTTTTTGGTCGAGGATGACCGGATTGCCGAACTTCAAAATCGCCAGACCGAGAAATAGTCCGAATACGAGCGCATAAAACCCGGTTCCGGTGATTTTTTTTTCAGACTTCATTGCGAGATTTTGTTCGCAACCGGTTAAAAACGAAGTTTGAGCAGGCTTACTTCCAGCGCCAGTGCTTCCTGCACGTTGGTGTGCAACAACCGCTGGGTTTGCTCCAGGGTTTGCATATTTTCCAATGCCTGCCGCGGCGTAATGCGCCGGGCGACGGCTTCCGCGCCGGAAATTTCAGGGAATTTCAGCAGGCTTCCGCCGGCAGCGAGCGTGCGCAGCCACACGTCGCGCAACCACCACTGCACGAGCAAAAGCGCCTCCGCCCGCTGGCGACGATATTCCGCTTCGATGGCCGCGGCCAGTTCGTCCTCCCACTTTTCGCGCAGTTCTTTTTCGATTTCATCGTGCTGCTGCAATGGCGAGCGCGCGGTCAGGGTCTCTTCCACCCGCACCCGGATTTCGCCGAGCCTTTGCAGCAGCGCGTCGAGCAGCCGGTAGCGCCCCAGCAAACTTTTTTGTTCATTGGCCGCCAGGGCGTCGAAATGCGCGAGCCATTCCACTTGCGCCGGGTCAAGCGGGCGGGTGCCTTCGCCGAAAAAATTCAGGCGCAGACAGCGCGACAAAATTGTTTCCAAAATCCGCTGCGGCTCGGTCGAAAGCAGAATCAGAACCGACTTGCCGGGCGGTTCTTCAAGCGTTTTCAAGAAAGCATTGGCGGCTTGAACATTAAGCCGGTCCGCTCCCGCGATGACCGCCACCTTGTATTCGGCCTCGGTGGGTTTGAGTTGGATTTCGCGCATCAACTCGCGCGTTTGCTCGACGGTGACGATGCGCGATTTGGACTCAGGCCGCGCCCAATGCACGTCAGCATGGGTATCGTGGTCAATTTTCCGGCAGCTCAAACAGACGTCGCAGCAATCGGTCGTCACGCCGCCGGCTTTGACGGGGTTCTGGCAGTTCAGCGTTTTGGCCAGCGTGCGGGCGAGCGATTCCAACTCTTCGAGCTGATCCCCGGCGAACAGGTAGGCGTGGCCGAGCCGCCCGCGGGCGAGCGAACGCTGGAGCAATTCGACGCCTTGCGTCTGTTTCGCAAAATGTTTGAAGGCCATGCGTGTTTTGAAAATTGCAGGCTGGTGCCCACGGAGGGGTCGAAGCCAAACTAGAGGCGTTCGTGACCCTGCGTAAATCTGCGCCGTGACACCATGAACACATGAGATTTTGCACCTTTGCCAGGTGACGGTCAAGACACTGAATCGCGCGGTAGTGCCCTAATTTGAATCTTATGACCACCAGCGCGCCGCGCACCGCGCCAAGCAGCGCGAGTACGAACGGCTGGTTTTCCGCCAGCGCGGCGGCAAGTTGCTCGCAGCCGCGCGTCATAAAGTTTTGCTCACCGGCAAATTAAAACGATTTCGCGCGAATGGTAACCAAGCATGAATCAAGTCACTTGTGCCGCTGGAAGGGCGGATGGCACAAACATGCTGGAATAAAACCTTGAACCGCTTCGTTCGTGGTGTTATCGCAAACTGGAATTTCACAATCACAATCCCGATATGCAAAAACCGCGCCTGAATTTCTGGCAAATCTGGAACATGAGCTTCGGCTTCCTCGGCATCCAGTTCGGCTGGGGCCTGCAGATGGCCAACATGAGCGCCATTTACAGCTACCTCGGGGCGAACGCCAATGCCTTGGCCATCCTGTGGCTGGCCGCGCCCGTCACCGGCGTGCTCATCCAGCCCTTGATCGGGCAATCCAGCGACCGCGTCTGGACGCGGCTGGGCCGGCGGCGTCCGTTTATTCTGGGCGGCGCGATTCTCGCGTCGCTGGCCCTGGTCTTGATGCCCAATTGCCCGTCGGTTTGGATGGCGGCGGGACTGCTCTGGGTGCTGGACGGAACCATCAATGCCAGCATGCAGCCTTTCCGGGCATTGGTGGCGGATAATCTTCCCGAAGAACAGAACGCCCAGGGTTTCGCCATTCAATCCCTGTTCATTGGTCTGGGCGGAACCATCGCTTCGGCTTTGCCCTGGATGATGACCAACTGGTTTGGCGTCACCTCGGAAGGCGCGGGGCAGGGACATATCCCCAATTCCGTCCGGCTCTCGTTTTACATCGGCGCCGTGGCGTTCATGGGCGCAGTACTCTGGACGGTTTTCAGCACCAGGGAATATCCGCCCTCCGATTCCGAACTGGCCGCCATCCGGGCGCGGAAATTTGATTGGACGCTCGGCCTGGGCCAAATCTTCGCGCTGGTTTTTCACCTGCCCCGACGGATGTGGGAACTAGGACTGGTTCAGTTCTTCACCTGGATCGGGATGTTCGCGATGTGGGTTTATTTTCCCCCGGCGGTGGCCCGAAATATTTTCCATGCCTCGCCCGGCTCGGTGGAAATGGAAGCCTCCGGTTCCTGGTCGGGCTTCTGTTTTGCCGCGTATAATGCCATGTGCTTCATTTTTTCATTCGTGCTGCTGTGGGGCACGAAATATACCGGCCCCAAGCTGATGCACATTCTCTGTCTGGCCGTGGGGGCGCTGGGGCTGGCGACGGTTCCGCTGACTTCCGACAAATACCATCTGTTGATTTCCATGACGGCCATTGGCATCGCGTGGGCGAGCATTCTATCCATGCCTTACGCCATGCTGGCGCCCGCCCTGCCGAAGGAAAAAATCGGGGTCATGATGGGAATGTTCAATTTGTTCATCGTCCTCCCGCAGATTGCCGCCTCCAGCCTGCTGGGATGGATCCTGAAAAGTTATCTGCACAGCGAACCCATGAATGCACTCGTCCTGGGCGGCGCGAGCATGGGGCTGGCCGCCCTGCTGACGTTGGTGGTGGTGACCTTCAAGAAAACCGGCGGGGAACCCGGTTGATGAACCATTCAGGCTCAATCGGGACTGGAAAAAGGACTTGCAAACCTGTAGAGAGGGAAGAGAATCACGAAAAGACCCACGCTGGGCGTGGGCAAGAACCCAAATGGGAAAATCCCAGTAACAATCTATTGGACCCCCTGGACCCCTTTACGACCGGCTGTGGAGAGAGATGAAAACCGACAAAGCAATTCGGGTTGGGTTCATCAGCAAAGTCTTCATTCTTCTGATTCGATTTGTCGATCTGATTCAGGGGAGCATCTTGAAGAACTATGCTGTATTTTCTTATATCGTCCGCTACGCTCCGCAAAAGCTCGGCGCGGACGCCTGCTATTATAGGGCTTTCAAAGAGTTACTGATTGCTTGTCACCGCGTTCCCGCCTACAGGGATTTCCTGCGGAAGCGCGGTTGGTCCTGCGTATCCTCCGACCCGAAAGAGATTCTCAGGTCCCTGCCTCTCACGGATAAATCGGATTACATCCTGGCTTACAGCACTGAGGAAAGATGCCTCGACGGGAGTTTCTTCTCTAAAGGGGTTGTCATTGATGAATCCTCCGGGGCTACCGGGATTCCCTATAATTGGGTGCGGAGCGAAACCGAGCGCGAAATCGTCAAGAGCCTGATCGGAGTTTACTTGAGGTATTGTTTCGGCGACAAAAAGTTCATTGTGCTGAACATGTTCAGCATGGGAGCCTGGGCAACGGGTTTCAACATGGCGTTGGCGGCCCAATCCTTGGGCGTCGTGAAATCCACGGGGCCTGATGTGGACAAAATCCTCCGAACCCTTGAGTTTCTCGGAAGCAAGTACCCATACATACTCAACGGTTATCCGCCCTTTCTGAAATACCTCTTCGATGAAGGAGAGCGGAGAGGGTTCAATTGGCAGGCATACACGATCCATGGTCTCGTCGGCGGCGAAGGAATGTCAGAAGGACTGCGTGATTATCTGCTCAAGTACGCCAAGACTGTTTACTCCGGTTATGGCGCTTCGGACTTGGAAATTGGCATGGCGGGGGAGAATCCATTGACGGTGATGATCCGAAAACTCTGTTTCAAGGATCTGTCCTTGAGAAAAACTATCTTCGGAGACGAACATCGCTTGCCGATGCTCTTTCAGTATAACCCACTGGACCATCTGGTCGAAATCATCGACCACGAGGTGGTTGTGACCATCAGCAAGCCTTGGACCCTTTCCCCACGGATCGGTCATGTCCTAACGCTTTGTTGCTGGCAGGAGGGGAAGGCAAACGGCGCTTTATTTAGAGCTTATCCGTAAA
>PLAY01000126.1 GCA_003134375.1 Limisphaerales bacterium
TATTGATTGCAAGTTAGTATAACCCATTTAAAGTGTGGATGTTAACAAAACTTTGTCCCACGTGGGACAAAGTTTTGTCATGCATTTTCACTGCAAATAACAAGGGCAGATCTACGGTGGTGGCTTCTCCCGCTTCATGTCGCGCGCTTCGCCTTGCGGTCTGCCTGCTCCTTGATTTACTTGGGAACGCCAAGGATCACAGGGGAGAACTTTCGTTGGCGCCGGTTGAAGATGTTGCGGTTGGCGAAGGTGCGGTGAGTTCGAGCCGGGCTTGGGCGCGGTTGACCAGCGCCAGCATCGTCACGGACGCGGCGGCCTGCCGCTCAGCTTCCTCGATGCGCGCAAATTCGCCGTAAACTTCCTCGCGCATCGGTTCATTTTGCGAAGGCAGTTCCTGTCCGCCGCCGGTGCGCATGGCCTGGAGAATGTGGTGGGCATTCATCGAATCCAGCGGACGCGCGGGCGCGTAGGCGGGTTCGGCGCCGGTGGTTTCCGTGACGAGTTGCGCGGCAAGGAGCGTTTGCAAGACCTGTTGCGCGAGCCGGGTCGGGATGCCCAGCTCGGTGGAAATTTCCTGAATCGTGACCGGCGGCCGGCCGTGTTGAAAGCGTTGCCCGATGCATGTCATCAGCCGCAGCGCGACGAATTCGCGTCCGCGCTGGTTGACGTTCTCCGCCAGTTTGTCCTGCAGATACGCCTTGCGGTTTTGGAAGGCGTAGGCGACCTGTGCGCCGAAGAGCAAAATCAGCCAGGAAAAATAAAGCCCGATCATGAACACGAGCACGAGGCCAAGACTGCCATAAATCTTGCTGTTGATGACGACGCGTGAAAAGTAGAGAAAGCCAAAGAGATTGTTCAAATGCCACAGCGAACCGCCGACGATACCGCCAACGAGCGCTGCGCTGAACTGGACCTTCGCGTTCGGCACGAGTTGATAAATCAACGCAAAGGTCAGCCATAAAATGACGAGCGGCAGGAATTGAAAAATGAGGCCGCCGACGAATGGCACCTGATCGACAAAATTTTTGGCCGATTGCAGATGAGCCCCCCCGGCCAGTCCCAGCGCTGCGGTCAGGAGCAGTGTTCCCAGGGTGGGGATGGTCCAATAAAGCATGATGCGCACAAACCAGTTCCGACCGCGGGTCACTCCCCAGATGTCGTTGAAAGTCTCCTCAATGCGGCTGAACATCGAGATCGCCACAAAGATCAGCAGCACCGTTCCCCAGGCCCCCAGCCTGCCGCTGCGTGTGTTCTGAACAAAATTATGGATGTACCTGTCCGCTTCCCTTTGAACCGTCACAACCGGGGTGTCGTTGCCGGAATAGTCCGAAGCCGCCGCGTTGGAATTTGTTTCCCCGACGGAATTCGTGGGCGTCAATGGGGCCGGCAACCCCGGGCTGAGATTCAGCGAAACCGCCTGGTCGTTGGTGCTGAGCGTTGCGGGCGGCATGACGTTGGAGACGAACTGGTCAATCACCTGGTAAATTTTTTCCTCGCCCTCACTTTTAAGCAGGCTGCTGGTGACGCTGATGGCCACCGCGAGCAACGGGATGAGCGCCAGCAACGTCGTATAGGACAACGCGGATGCGTGGACGAGGCAGCGGTTGCGCACAAAACTTCTGATGACGAGCGCCCAGAAGTGCGCGAGGCGTTCGAGTCGGCTGAGTTCGCTTTCCGCGCCGGTGTAAACGCCGGTCAAAATTTTAACGAGACGTGAGAGCGGCTTTTTCGCCATGATGTTGCGCCACGCTAACAAACCCATTCGCCAAGTCAATCGGCGCGCGAACCCGCCTTCATTAAAATCCCGGCGCGATAAATCCGCTTTATCACCACCGCAAAATCAGCACAATGTCCGTGCGGGCATCCGTAGCTCAATTGGATAGAGCTTCTGACTTCGGATCAGAAGGTTGCAGGTTCGAGTCCTGCCGGATGCGCCATAAAAATCGGTGTCGAATCAACGCATGAAACAACCCGGCAAATCCGCTTTCGCTCGCGCTCTTTTTTTGATGTTTTTTGGCGGAGTGACGCTTTCGGCGCCGGCAATTGACGACGCGCTGGCCTGGCCCGCACTTGCTTCCCCAACCTGTCCGTGGACCTATTGGTGGTGGATGGGCAGCGCGGTGGACAAGACAAATCTCACCCGTGAATTACAGCGTTATCACGACGCCGGTCTGGGCGGCGTCCACATCATTCCGATTTACGGCGCGAAAGGCTGGGAATCAAATTACATCAGTTATCTCTCTCCAAAATGGATGGAGATGATGGGCTACACCGTTTCCGAGGCGCATCGCCTCGGCTTGGGCGTGGACATGACCACCGGCACAGGCTGGTGTTTTGGCGGCCCGGAGGTTTCCGATCAAGACGCGAATGCGAATGTCGTCGTGAAAACATACGATCTTGGCGTTGGGGAAAGGCTAAAAGAAAAATTCAAACGCGAATCCATTCAGGTCCTCGTTGCCTTCGGTCCGGATGGAAAGTCAATTGACCTGATGGATTCCATTTCCACCAACGGCGAGGTGTTCTTTTCTCCGGGCGGAAACCGGGTTGGAACCGAAACCTCCGCGCCGTCCAAAACCTGGAGGGTTTATGCCATTTCGCAAAAGCCGTCGGGCCAGAAGGTCAAACGCGCCGCGCCGGGCGGGGCCGGCTGGATGCTGAATCCGTTTTATCCGCCGGCGATGAACGATTACCTCCGCCGCTTCACCGGGGCCTTCGCCCGGTACGATGGTCCCAAGCCGCGCGCGCAGTACCAGGATTCCTACGAATACCAATCCGACTGGGCGCCGGATTTCTTTGCGCAGTTTGAAAAGCGGCGCGGATACAAGTTGCAAACCGAACTGCCCGCGCTCCTCGGCACGAACCGGGACGACCATGCCGCGCGCGTCCGATCCGATTACCGGGAAACCGTCTCCGACATCATGGTGGAGGAAACCGAACCGCTCTGGATTAAGTGGTCGCATGAACACGGTTTCATCACCCGTTACGAGGCGCACGGTTCGCCCGCCAACCTGCTCGACCTTTATGCCCTGGCCGACATCCCCGAGACGGAATTCTTCGCCGGAAAACGCAACCCGCTCGTTTCCAAATTCGCCTCGTCCGCCGCGCATGTGCGGGGTGGCAATCTGGTCGGCGCCGAGACCGGCACGTGGCTGGCGGAACATTTCACCGAGACCCTCGGCGAAATGAAGTCGCTCGTGGACGAACTATTCCTCTCCGGCGTGAGCCACGTTTTTTATCATGGCACCTGTTACTCGCCGGACGAAGCCGCCTGGCCGGGCTGGCTGTTTTATGCCGCCACGCAGATGAACCCGCGCAATTCCATCTGGCGTGACGCGCCGGCACTCAACGATTACGTTGCCCGTTGCCAGTCCATTTTGCAGTCAGGCAAATCAGACAACGATGTGCTGCTCTATTGGCCGGTTTATGATTATTGGAACGAGGCCACCAACCGGCTGCCCACGCTGCAGGTGGAGTCGCAGCAAATCTGGTTTGAAAATCAACCCATCGGCAAAACGGCGCATGAACTTTGGAACCGCGGCTACGCCTTCGACTACGTTTCCGACCGGCAATTGCAAACGGCCAAAGTAAAAAAAGGACAAATCCGGATGCCCGGCGGGAATTATCGCGTCATCGTCGTGCCGCCCTGCGGACACCTGCCGCTGCCGACCGCCCAAAAACTCCTCGCCCTGGCCCGGTCCGGGGCGGCGGTGATTTTTGAGGATGATTTTCCGGCGGATGTTCCTGGTTGGGGCAACCTGGAAAAACAACGGGCAGAATATAAGAACGCCATGGTCAACCTTGAACGGAGACATCCGGCCAGCCCGCTGGAGCAAACGAAAATCGGCCGGGGCCAGATTTTTGTCGGCCGCGTCGGGATGGCCTTGTCATTGGGAAGCGCCGTTCGCGAGCCGATGACCGACGCCGGTCTTTTTTTCGTCCGCCGTTCATTTGCCGGCGGCTGGTATTATTTCATAGTCAACCGCAGCGGCGCCAATTTTGACGGCTGGATCACACTCGGTCGCAGCGCAAAATCCGTCGTGGCCATGGACGCGTTGAATGGCAGCGTTGGCGTGGCGGCGTCCCGCTTGTCGTGCCGACTCGTCTCGCCGAAATCCGATGAAGGCGGAAGCGAAGCAAAGGCGGAGCCAGGCGCCGTAAACTCGACGGAGGTTCATCTGCAACTTGTGCCCGGCAAGTCGGTCATTCTCCGCGCATTTGCCAATAAAGAGGTCAAAGGCCCGGCTTGGAATTACTGGCAGACGAACGGCCAGCCGGTTGAAGTCACCGGCGACTGGGACGTGAAATTCATTGCCGGCGGGCCGGTACTGCCTGCGCCATTTGAGACCGCGAAACTCGCATCCTGGACGGAACTGGGCGACACCAACACCCAAAGTTTTGCCGGCACGGCGGTTTATTCGATCACGTTTGACGCGCCAACGTCAGCCAGCGGACATTATTTTCTCGACCTCGGCGACGTGCGCCAGAGCGCGCGCGTGAAATTGAATGGCAAGGATTTCGGCACGCTCATCGCGCCGCCGTTCCGCGTGACGGTGGATAATTTGAAGCCGGCCGGCAACCAGCTTGAAGTCGAAGTCACGGGCGTCTCGGCCAATCGCATCCGCGATCTGGACCGGCGGGGCGTGCCCTGGAAAAATTTCCACGACATCAATTTCGTGAACATTGACTACCGGCCGTTCAATGCAGCCGATTGGCCGCTGACGGATTCCGGCCTGCTCGGCCCGGTGACGTTGACGGCGGTGGTGCCGGCGCAGGGCAGATGATGCTGGCTGGCAATCACTCGTGACTGGACTTGGCTGGATGTTCTTGGTCGAACCACGCCTTCAATTCGGCATCGAACCGCTTCAAATCCGGCATTGCGTAATGTCGAAGGCGGAATCTGGCGCGCGGATTGTGAACAACTAATTTTTGTGCTTCGCCGCACAGCCGCTACGATGGGCCGATGGCTTCAGCTTATAACCAACTGCTCGACGCGACAATCCGACATCTGGAGGATTTGAAATCGCGCGGCGCATGCCACGTCGCCGTTGCACCCGAAACCCTCCGCGCCCTGGCGCAGACCACGCGTCCGGCGGAAGTTCCGACTCCCCCTTCGGACGAGCCGGCGGCTCGTCCCTACCAAAAAACAACCCCCGGGCATGCTGCGGAACAGACGTCATTGCTCGCGTTGCCCGGCGAAACCGTACCCGCCGCCGCGCCGCTGGACCCGCAGGCCAAAGCGGCGGCTTTCGCCGCGTTGCGCGAGCGGGCGCTGGCGTGTGTCAAGTGCGCGCACCTCGCATCGTCGCGCAAGAATGTCGCGTTCGGCGTGGGCAGCATTGACGCGCAACTCATGTTTGTGGGCGAAGCGCCGGGCGCGGATGAAGACGAACAGGGCGAACCGTTCGTCGGCAAGGCCGGCCAGTTGCTCACAAAAATCATCCAGGCGACGGGCTTGAGCCGCGCGGACGTTTACATCGCCAACATCTTGAAATGCCGGCCTGACACGCCCGGCCAGACCGCCGGCAACCGCAAGCCGACCTCCGACGAAATGGCCACGTGCATTCCGTATCTGCACGAGCAGATTGATTTGATCCGTCCCAGGGTCATCGTGGCGCTCGGCGCGACGGCGGTGGAAGGGCTGCTGGGCAAGACCCTCGGCATCACGAAGCTGCGCGGCACCTGGAAGACCTATCGCGGCACGCCGCTCATGCCGACATATCATCCGGCATATCTCCTGCGCAACCAGGCCATGAGCGAGAAGCGCAAGGTCTGGGAAGACATGCTGGCCGTGATGGAAAAGCTCGAAATGCCCATCAGCGAAAAGCAGCGGAATTATTTTCTGAAGGCGTAAAACCCGGGTTGTTTACGCGAATTTCGCGAATGGACGCGAATTTCCGCGCGCTGAAAATTATTTACTGTCCGGCTCAATCGCGAAAAAGTGGACGCCGGGTTGCCTGATGGAACTGATTTCCGCCACGATCTTTTCCGCGTGCGGTTTAATCTCCGGCCAGTTGCCGCGTCCCAGAATGAACACGGCCAGCTTTCGCCCGCGAAGATTTTGCTGATGCAACAAATTTTGATCCGTCGTCACCAGCACGTCAAAACCGGCCTGTTCGGCGAGCGCGAGCAATTCGCCGTTTTTCTTGTCCCGCCCAGCCGAGTTGAAATGTACGGCGCACCTCGTGGCCCGCCAGATGCGTTTGCAGAGGTTTGGGTACGCCCTGGTCGAAAAGAATTTTCACGCGGCGGTCGCCAGGCGGATTTCCTGCGCGGCTTCCAGTTGCGCGCGGGTCACGCCTTCATACCATTCGAGGAACTGTTCCAGCGTGCCGCCGCGATCGAGATGGTCGAAGAACGTCTGCGCCGGGATGCGCGTGCCTTTGAAGACCAACGCGCCGCTCATCACCTGCGGATGCTGCGAGAAAACGTCAGGCAATTTATGCTTACCCGTCATGTTCCAATAATGCTCCCGTTCAGCTTTGAAGTCAAAGCGAAGTCTGGGAAGACATGCTGTCCCATGCCGAATTCGCGGATTGCTTCAGCCCGCTTTTCCGCTATAACCACCCACCATGCATCAAATCATCCAGGCCCTGAGCGATTGGTATAATCACGCGTTGCAAACGGGCGGCTATCCCGCCATCGCGCTGATGATGGCGGTGGAAAGTTCGCTGTTCCCGCTGCCCAGCGAGATCGTGATTCCGCCGGCGGCGCATTGGGCGCACACGGGGCAAATTCCGTTGAGCCTGTGGGGCATCGTGCTGGCGGGCACCCTCGGGTCGTGGTTCGGCGCCACGTTGATGTATTGGGCGTCGCGGCTGGCCGGCCGGCCGCTCGTGCTGCACTTCGGCAAATACTTTTTCATTTCCGTTTACAAAGTGGAGGGCGCGGAACGCTGGGCGGCGCATTACGGCGCGATGGGCATTTTCATTTCGCGCCTGCTGCCGGTGGTGCGGCATCTCATCGGCATTCCGGCGGGCATCGTGCGGATGAGTTATCTGCAATTCTCACTGTTCACGCTGCTCGGCTCGGGCCTCTGGTGTTCGGTGTTGTGCTACGTTGGCATCAAGGCTGGACAGGACAGTCAATTGATGAATCTGGAATATAAACACGTCACGCTCTGGCTCGCGGGCGCGATGCTGGTGCTGGGCGGTCTGTATTATTTCTTCGTCCACCGGCACATGAAGAAAAAGGAAAAGGTTTGACGCGAATTGCGCGAATTATCGCCAATTGGTTCGCGTAAATTAGCGTAATTCGCGTCAAAAAAACTTTGCGCCTAGGCGGCTTTGCGTTGAAATTCTGTTGTGCCTGCGACTGAAGCCATCCGCAAAAAACTGGGCGTCCTGCCGCACAAACCGGGCATCTACCTGATGAAGGACCGGTTTGGCACGGTCATTTATGTCGGCAAGGCGCGCGATCTGCGCAAACGCGTGAGCCAGTATTTCCATCCGTCGCGCCGCCTGGGCTGGGACCTGAAATTCAACGCGCTGGTCGAGGCCATCCATGATTTCGACATTCACGTCGTGCGGAGCGAGCCGGAGGCGTTTCTGCTCGAAGGCAAGCTCATCAAGGAATTTCATCCGCGCTACAACATCAGTTTCCGCGACGACAAACGGTTCCTGATGCTCAAGGTGAACTTGAACGACCCGATCCCGAACTTCACCTTCACCCGGCTGAAAAAGGATGACGGCGCGCGCTATTTCGGGCCGTTCTCGAATTCGGGCGCGCTGCGCAACACGCTGGCGCTGGTGCGGCGGCAGTTCAATCTGCGCGGCTGCCGCGTGTTCACGCCGGGCGCGGCCGACTACAAGCATTGCCTCTACGCGCACCTCAAATACTGCACCGCGCCGTGCATCGGCAACGTGACGCGCGACCAATACCTGGAGCAGGTGAACGCCGCGGGCGATTTCATCGCCGGCCAGTGCCACGAAATGAAGGGCCAGCTCGAAGCCGAAATGCGCAAGGCCGCCGCGGCGCAGGATTATGAAAAGGCCGCCGGCCTGCGCGACCTCATCCGCGATCTGAAGGAGACGACGAAGAAGGAACGGAAATTCGAGCGCGTGCCTTACACGTTGCCGCTGGCGATTGACCCGCAACGCGATCTCGCGGAACTGGCGAAGGCGCTGGGCCTGCGCGAACCGCCCCAACGCATCGAAGGTTTCGACATTTCAAACATTAGCGGCACGTTTGCGGTGGCGTCGCTGGTGAGTTTCAAGCATGGCCGGCCTGACCGCGTGAACTATCGGCGGTTCAAAATCAAAACGGTGGAAGGCCAAAATGATTTTGCGAGCATGGCGGAGGTGGTGCGCCGCCGCTATTCGCGCCTCAAGCAAAGCGTAGGACAGGCGTCGCGCCTGTCTCAAATATCAACTCCAAAAAATGGAGACAGGCGCGACGCCTGTCCTACGACGATGCCCGACCTGATCCTGATAGACGGCGGCAAAGGGCAGCTCAATGCCGCGTGCGCGGAATTGAAGAAACTTGGCCTCGAAAAAATTCCCGTCATCGGGCTGGCGAAGGAGTTCGAGGAGATTTACCAGCCGGACGGGAGCAAACCGCTGCGGCTGGGGCTGGCTCATCCGGCGGTGAAACTGCTCCAGCGCGTGCGCGACGAATGTCATCGTGTGGCGAACAGCTACAACGCGCAGCTTCGCATCAAGCGGATTTCGGAGAGCGTGCTGGACGAATTTCCCGGCATCGGCGAACGGCGCAAGCAGGCGCTGCTGAAAAAATTCGGCTCGGTGCAGCGGCTGCGAACGGCGACGTTGGAACAAATCGCCGCCATCCCCGGTTTCGGCGGAAAAGCGGCGGAGGAATTGAAAAAGTTCTTGGAGGCGCGGTCAACTCTGACTGGCTGACAAATCTGCCACCGCCGTTTTTTTCCAAGCGGCTTTTTCCAGTCCGCCAATGAAACCAAACAGAATTCCGGCCGGGGGCAGCATGATCCAAAGAGGTCCCCCGTCGAATTTGGGAAGTATGAAGAGGAATCCAACCGGCTCGGTGATGTAGCAAAAAAACCACACCCACAAAAGCCCCACCAGCCTGCCATTTGAAATGCAAATCAGGTCCCTCACTTTCCGGCTCAAGATGACAGGACCGTGGCCCAACAACCCGATGCTCGCGAGCAAAATCATCACGCCAACAGCCGCCAGCCCGGACATTTGCTGCGCGGCGGTTATTTCAGAAAAACGCCCAATCTTCAAAAGGAGGCAAGTTGTCCAGAACAATGATTCCACACCTAGGCAGACAAGCATGATGATCCGGCAACGTTTCAACTGGTTTGCGACCTTCATTGCGTCAACTTTCTCAAATTCACTTTTTAGCATATCCGCCTTTCCGATGTGTTGAATGGCATCTTCAAAAGCCCGTTGTGCGTTCAAACCCGATTTCATCTGCCGCTCGATTTCTTCGCGCAGATGACTTTCCAATTCCTCCAGCGGCACGGGAATTTTGATGCCACCGGCGAGCATTTGCTTTCGCCATTCTGCGATGGATGGTTCGAGATTAAACATATTGCTCCTTTCGCAAGCCGGCCAAGACGGAATGAACCAGCGACCATTGTTCGTGGTGCGTGGCCATCGCCGTTTTGCCGTCTTTTTTAAGCGAGTAATATTTCCGCTTCCGCCCGGTTTCACTTTCTCCCCAGCGTGACTTGATCAAGCCCCGCTGTTCCATCCGGTGCAGCACCGGGTAGAGCATCCCGTCTGTCCATTGGAGTTTGCCCTCGGAGCGGGCCTTGACCTCCTGGATGATGGCGTAACCGTAACTCTCGCCTTTGGAAAGCAGCGACAAAATCAGCGGCTCCGCCGACGCGGCGACCAGTTCTTTTCGAATCATAGAGACACGATACATAGAGACAATATGTATGTCAAGCGGGAAATTGATTGAAAAGAAATTCGTGCCAATTCGCGAAATTCATGGCTTAATCTTGAGGTATGAACATTCAAGTGGCTGTTTTGTGCGACGCGGCAACCGAGGACCACGGCAAGCTCAACCTCCTCGGCTCGTTCGACACGATTTACACGCCGCAATTGCCCGCCGTGCATCCGCAATGCGCCGTCGCGTTGCGCGTCACGTTCAGCCCCGGCGACGAGGGTCCGCACAAGCTCAAGCTGAACTTCGTCAACGCCGACGGCCACAGCATCATGCCGCCCATCGAAATCCCGGTGGCGGTCGCGCTGCCGGACGACGTGCATTTTCTCACGCGCAATTTCATCATCAACATCCAGCAATTGAAGTTCGCCGAGGCGGGTTTGTATTCCGTGGACGTGCGGCTGGACGACAAATCGCAGGCGGCCATTCCGCTTTTGGTAAAACTCCCGCCGCAAGCGGTGGCGTGATTCATTTATGATTTACGATTGATGATTGATGATTTTGCAACTGCGCGAAACCAATCATAAATCGTAAATCATCGATCATAAATTTCCCCGCGACTTTGGGCTTTGAACTTGCGGGTTGAGTCTTAATAATTTGCGCATGGCAAATTCAAACAACGAAACGGTCCTGCAACTCGAACTGCCCGGCGTCAAAAAACTCAAGAGCGGCAAGGTGCGCGAAGTCTTCGACCTCGGCGACCGCCTGCTGTTCGTCGCCACCGACCGCCTCTCGGCGTTCGATGTGATCATGCCCAACGGCATCCCGCGCAAAGGCGAGGTGCTCACGCAGATTTCGTATTTCTGGTTCGCGCAGACCGAATCGTTCCAGCCGAACCATCTGCTCTCCCGTGCCGGCGAAGCGTTTGGAGTTCCGGCCCTGGCCGGTCTCCCTGACGATTTGAAAACCAAGCTCGCGCGGCGCAGCATGATTGTGAAGAAGGCGAAGCCGCTCGCCATTGAATGCGTCGTGCGCGGCTACCTCGCCGGTTCGGGCTGGAAGGAATACCAGAAATCGCAAACCGTCTGCGGCATCAAGCTGCCGCCTGGTTTGAAGGAATCGTCCGAACTGCCGGAGCCGATTTTCACGCCGGCTACGAAGGCCGAGACCGGCCACGACGAAAACATTCCATTCGCGGAAGCGGCGAAGATTGTGGGCGCGGACATAGCGGAAGAGGCCCGGGCGAAGAGCCTGAAGATTTACAATTCCGCCCGGGATTACGCGCGCCAACGCGGCATCATCATCGCCGACACGAAATTCGAGTTCGGTCTGTTCGACGGCAAGCTCATCCTGATTGACGAGGTGCTCACGCCCGATTCCTCGCGCTTTTGGCCGGCAGACCAGTACGCGCCGGGCAAGGGCCAGCCGAGCTTCGACAAGCAATTCGTCCGCGACTACCTGGAAACGCTGGATTGGAACAAGACCCCGCCCGGCCCGGGGCTCCCGCCGGAGGTTGTTGCCAAGACCAGCGCGAAGTATTTGGAGGCGTATGAAAAGCTGACGGGAATGAAATTGTGAACAAATATTAGCAATGACTAAGCAAAAGCCGAAACGACTGGCCGATCTGCCATGTTTCAAGATTGCACAAATTGAAGCAGCCGAGCTTGGAAATCTACGCTTGAGTGGGGTCTTCAATCACTTATCCGGGGTTCGCGAAGGACGCTCCTGGCTCTATGCACCACCGCCTTCAATAATTGGCGATTTGGTCGAACTTGTTCCAGAGCGTAAATCGGCCGTTTTTATTGCTTCTTTTTTTGATTCTACACCGTTATTGGAGATAGGAATGACCTTTCCTTGGATAGATGGTTACTGGAACTCCAGTTTGATTGAACGAATTCTTGATACAAACAAAAAATGGATTCGGACAAAGTTTGAGCCGAGCAACGCAGTGGCTTTTATTAAAAATGATGTGCGAGGCTGGGGAAAAGCTACGCATCCAATTCCTGAAGGAAGCAAATCTTTAGGAATTATTCCAAACGGTTGGGATCATGAACATTGTAAGATTTGCAATCGCGGAATAGGAGCGAAGGGAATTGAATTTGGTTATGTCGGTGACGAGAATTTTTGGCTTTGTCCTGACTGTTATGAAAAGTATGGCGCAAATCAGGACTTTTCATTTTTGGACGGAACTTAAAAGACTTTTCAAGATTGTTTGGCATGTTGAATCTAGTCGAAGATTTTTTGCAATACCTGCGCCATGAGCGCGGGCAGGCGGAGCACACCCAAAAAACCTACGCCGCATTGCTGAACAAATTTACCACTTGGGCGGCAAAGCAAAACCTGACGGACTGGAAATCGGTCGAGTTGAAGCATCTCATGGCGTTCCTGCAATACGAACGCGCCCGGAATTTGATGCCGGTGGGGCGAGCGTCCTCGCGCCTTCGCGGCGACGAAGCCGCTGCGGCGGCGCAGGCGCGAGCCGGACTCGGCGCGACCAAACAAAGCGGCGGCGGCTCGTCAGGAGCCTCGCCCCACCAAAATTCACCGCGACGGTTGAGCAGCGAGAGTGTTTATCTCGAAATCGCCGCGCTACGGGCGTTTTATCGCTTTGCCGAGACGGAAAAGCTTTTGCCGGCGAACGTCGCGGAAAATCTGTCGCTGCCGCGGCGCTGGCAGCGGCTGCCCAAGGCGCTGACGAACGACGAAATTAAAAAATTGCTCGAACCGGAAAAACCCGAAACGCCCGAAAATTTGTGCGACCAGGCCGTGCTCGAACTCGGCTACGCCTCCGGCTTGCGGCTCGCGGAATTGCGCAACCTCCGCCTCGAACAGCTTCACCTCGAAGCCGGCTTTATCAACGTCATCGGCAAGGGCAACAAGGAGCGCGTCGTGCCGGTCGGGAAAATAGCCGTGGAAGCGTTGAACCGTTACATCGAGATCGGAAGGCCAAAGCTCATCACGCCGAAATCGCCGGCGAATGTTTTTCTGACCCGGCGCGGCACGCCGTTCGCGGCGGTGACATTGTGGTTGCACATCAAGCAGCGCGTTCGCCACACCGGAGTTGCCCGCAACATCACGCCGCACATGCTGCGGCACAGTTTCGCGACGCATCTGCTGGAGCATGGCGCGGACCTGCGGGTGATCCAGGAACTGCTCGGCCACGCGAATATCAGCACGACGGAGGTTTACACGCACGTCACCGGCAACCGGCTGCGGGACATACACAAAAAGTTCCATCCGAGGGCGTGATAAGTGAAACGTGAAACGTGATGCGTGATTTTCGGCTCGTGACTCACGCATCACGTTTCACGTTTCAGGCCTCACGTTTTACTCACTCAAAATCGTAAACCACAACCTTTTTGACCAGCCGCCGCACGTATTTTTCCACGAACTCGACGTGCCGCGGATGCACCTGATAATCGTCCTGCGCCTTCTGGTTCGGGAATATGAGGTTTAGCGCGACCTGGTAGCTCTGCTCGACCACCGGGCGATGGCTGGGCTTCATTTTGCCAATGTGAAATTGCACCACCCCGGGGATGTTTTTGAGCAGTTCATTCGCGCCGGTGAGCAGTTCATCCGCGGCTTTCGGGTTGGCATGGTCGGTCCAGAAAACAACGATGTGCGAAAACATGCGTGCATTGTTGTCAACGTGCCCGCGGCGGCAAGTGAAATTTCTGTTTGCGCGACGGTTTGGAGTTCCGCCTTCAGGCGGTTTCCGTGACGGCCGCTGCTCGAACCGCGTAAACGCGGAACTCCAAACAAAGGCAATGGCAAGACGCGCCCGACCGGAACTTGTGGACAATTTTCAGTTTCCATCTGCGGCTGGCGGGATACAATCAAACCATGAACGCACGGTTGAACGTGTTGTTTGCCATCGCCTTGCTTGGCTGTATGGTCACGGCCGGCGGGGCGGACAAACCCAACCCCCAAAAAATTATGAGCCTCCAAATCACCAGCACCGCCTTTTCCGAAGGGCAGCCGATTCCGGCAAAATATTCCTGTGAAGGCGGCGACATTTCGCCACCGCTCCAGTGGATCCCGCAAGGCGGGACGCCCGCAACCACCAAGAGCTTTGCGCTCATCATGGATGACCCCGACGCGCCCGTTGGCACGTGGGTGCATTGGGTGCTCTACGATTTGCCGGCGAACGCGACCGGGCTTTCGGAAGACGTGGCCAAAATCCAGGTCATTTCCAACGGCGCGAAGCAGGGATTGAACAGTTGGCCGCGCCTGGGCTATGGCGGGCCGTGTCCGCCGCCCGGCAAGCCGCATCGCTACTTCTTCAAACTCTACGCGCTCGACGCGATGCTCGACCTGAAACCCGGCCTGACGAAGAAGGATTTGCTCAAGGCGATGGAGGGCCGTGTCCTTGCTGAAGGGCAGTTGATGGGGACTTATCAGCGAAAATAGAAACATCGAACATCCAACATCGAACGCCCAACATCCAATGAACGGCACAAACGGCAATATTGGATGTTCGATGTTGGATGTTGAGCGTTCGATGTTTCTGGGTAGTGTCAAGAGTTGTGTGT
>PLAY01000086.1 GCA_003134375.1 Limisphaerales bacterium
TGATTCAAAAACGCGCCGAACGATTCAGAGGCGGAAATCGAATACACCTGTCCCATAGGACTTGGCGGAAACCGCAGAAATGAGGTTCTTTCTATGGCACGGATTGGCTCGGGAGGAAACTAAAACCCGGAAGCCAGTTGCCCGGCTTCCGGGTTTTGAATTTTGTAGCCGCCGATGTGAATCGGCGGATTGCCACGACCGCGTTTTCACAAACGCGGCTACGAAGCATTACCGCCCCTTTGGCAGCGCGCTGGTGCCGGCATAGACGGCGTTCTTGCCCAGCAATTGTTCGATGCGCAGGAGTTGATTGTATTTTGCCAGACGATCCGTGCGGCTCAAGCTGCCGGTCTTGATCTGGCCGCAATTCGTCGCCACGGCGATGTCCGCAATGGTCGCGTCCTCGGTCTCGCCGGAGCGATGGCTGATGACGGCGGTGTAGGCGTGGGTTTTGGCCAGTTCAACGCAATCCAAAGTTTCGGTGAGCGAACCAATCTGGTTCACCTTCACCAGAATCGAATTCGCCGTGCCGGTCTCAATTCCTTTTTGCAGGAATTTCGGGTTGGTCACGAAAATGTCGTCGCCGACGAGTTGAATCTTGTCGCCGATTTTGTCCGTGAGTTTTTTCCAGGTTGCCCAATCGCTTTCGCCGCAGCCGTCTTCGATGCTCACAATGGGATACTTGTTGACGAGCTTGGCGTAAAAATTCACGAGGTCGTCACCCGTCACAGTTTCGCCGGTGCTTTTCTTGAACGTGTATTTGCTGTTGCCGATGTAAAATTCCGACGCCGCCGGATCAAGCGTGAGATAAATGTCCTTGCCCGGCTTGTAACCCGCGTCTTTGATGGCTTGAATAATGGTTTCCAGCGCCTCTTCGACACTGCCGAGCTTGGGCGCGAACCCGCCTTCGTCGCCGACGGTCGTGGTCAGGCCCTTCTTTTTGAGCACGGACTTGAGCGCATGGAACGTCTCGGTGATGGCGCGCAGCCCTTCGCTGAACGTCGGCAGGCCGAGCGGCATGATCATGAATTCCTGGAAATCAATCGGGGCGTCCGAATGCGCGCCGCCGTTGATGACGTTGGCCATCGGCACGGGCAGGACTTTCGCGTTCGGCCCGCCAAGATAACGGAACAGCGGCTGGTTCAGCCCGGCGGCGGCGGCCTTGGCGTTTGCGAGCGAAACGGCAAGAATGGCGTTCGCGCCGAGCTTCGACTTCGTTTCCGTGCCGTCGAGCTTGAGCATCGTCGCGTCCACGGTCAGTTGATCGTATGGGTCGAGGCCGATGAGTTTGGGGGCGATGACGTCGGTGATATTTTTGACGGCCTTCAGGACGCCCTTGCCGCCGAAACGTTTTTTGTCGCCGTCGCGGAGTTCGATGGCTTCGTGCTCGCCGGTGCTCGCGCCGCTGGGCACCGCCGCGCGACCAAACGCTCCGCAGCACAACGTTACATCAACTTCCACCGTGGGGTTACCGCGCGAATCGAGAATCTCGCGCGCCTGGATATCAATAATTTTGCTCATAATTTATTTTTTAAATCTTCAAACTTCAAAAATCCGAAGCAGACATCATAAAAGTTGCGCGCGGCGAGTCAAGAAGGCGTTGCGGCTCCTTGCGGTTTTGACCGGAAGTAAAGGAGGTGAGGGTTAAAACCGTCACGGCCCCAGCAACGCGCGATAAAACCGGCGGGGATTGGCGGCGCTGTCCGGGTCAATGAAATCGTAAACGCCGGCGGTGTTCGTCATCACCGGTGTCCAAGAACTGAAATTGGTGGTGGCTTGAATGATGTTGGTCAGGCCGCCGATGCCCATAAGCCGGACACTGAACTGTTTATTGGTCAGCCAGGCCGGGTTGACGAGTTGCGGGATGTCGAAGTTTATCTGGCCGTTCCAATGCCCCACGTTATAGGCAAATTTGTCTCCCGCCCGGCGAACCGTCCCCCCGGCATAAACATCCGGGCCAAAAGCCGCCAGGGCGGAAACGGTCCCGGAGATGCCACTCCCCAAGGCCGACCAGTTGGTGCCATCCCATTTGGCGATGTGGCTGGCGGTCACGCCGCCGATGTTCGTGAACGTGCCGCCGGCATAAAGAATGTTGCCCATCGTCGTCAGAGCCAGGACGGTGCCGCTGCCGACGACACTGCCGCCGACATTCGACCAGTTGTTGCCGTCCCACCTCGCGATCTCGTTGGCGGCAACCCCTCCAGCCGTGGTGAAGGAACCGGCTGCAAAAACATTGGTGCCCAAAGCTGTGAGGGCCACAGGAATGCCGTTGAGGCCGGTGCCCATGATCCACCCGTAGTCATTGCCATCGAAACGCATGACGTTGGAGCAATTCGTACCGGGGTCGAAGCCGACATTGGGGTCGAACTGGAAAAAGTATTGTATGTTGCCACCCAGATAGACGTTGGTTCCCTGGATGGCTATGGCGTCATATCCGACCGAATCGCTGAGAGGCATGTCAAAAAGAGTATTGCCGGCGGGAATAAAATTGATCGCATTCTGCCAGTTCGTGCCGTCCCAACGGTTGAAAAAGGGCGAGCCATATTCAGTGCCGGTGTAGAATGTGCCCGCCGCATAGATGCCATTGCTGCCTGCGGCCAGGGCATAAACCAAGCCGCCGGCATCACCCATCGAATTCCAATTCGTGCCGTCCCAGCACCCGATGTAGTGCAAAGGATGGCCATCGGTTGTGCCTGTGAAAGTGCCGCCGGCATAAACCAAGTTGCTACGGACGGCGAGGGTAGTCACCGGATTGTTTAGTCCGGCACCCAGCGGTTGCCAGCTTCTTCCATCAAAGCGGGCAATGTAACTGGCATTGGTTGACCCGGCGCAACCGAAATTGCCCCCGGCGTATAAATTGGTGCCGTCGCTGGCCAGGGCGGTCACACTGGATTGAACGCCATTCAAACGGCCGGGGGTTCCCAGCGCACTCCATCGAATCCCATCCCAGGACGCGATGAAAACTGACCATACATCCCCGGCGACCGTGAAACTGCCGCCGATGTAAAGATTCGTACCGCTGGAAACCGCGCGGTAGCCCACACCATTCAAGTTGCCGGCGGCGGCGGACCATGATGAACCGTTCCAAGTCGCGAAATTGGTGGTGCGAATACCGCCGGCGTTGGTAAAGGCGCCCGCAACGCAGACCGTGCCATTCAAAACGGCGATGCTGCAAGCAGCCGCGCTGCCACCGCTGAGGCCACTGCCCAAAGCCGACCAGTTCGTGCCGTCCCATCTGGCAATGCCGCTCGCCGATGTGGTTCCCGCCTGGTTGAAATATCCACCGACGTAAAGATCACCGCCGTTGAATGTCAGCGCCAGCAGGCCACTGTTGACGCCACCACCGACCGCCGACCAGGCGGACCCGTTCCAAACCGCCAGATTGGTGACGGGCTGCGAACCGGAGTTGTAAAAACCCCCACCAGCATACACGGCCCCGTTTTTTACCGCTATCGCCCGCACGGAAATGACAATGCTGGCCACACCCAGGCCATCGCCGAGTGCATGCCAGGCGCTGCCATCCCAATACCCGATGTTGGTGGTGGTCACCCCGCCCGCATTGGTGTAGCAGCCGCCCACATAGAGATTGTTGCCATCCACAGCCAGGGCATAAGCAACGCCGGAAAATCCAATGCCGCTCCAGTTCGTGCCGTCCCATTTGGCCAGACCATTCGCCGTGACCCCGTTGACGTTGGTAAAACTCCCGGCGGCGTAAAGCGTGTTGCCCACAAACGCGAGGTCATTTACCTGCATGGCGCTGATTCCATTCACAATCGGTCCGTAGAACATGGCAGGCACAGACCATTGTTTGCCGTCCCACACGTTCAATGGCGTGCTGGTCCGGAAACCCGACGGATACAGTCCGGCGGCGTAAACCAGTCCGTTGTTCACGGCCACCGCGTAAATGACGTTGGTCACGCCCGGCGCGCCGAATTGCACGTCCCAATGCTCGTCACCGGGAACCGCGCCCAATCGGGAAAATGACGAAAGCAACAAAACGGCCGCGACCATCCCGCAGCCCGGGATTAGCCGAAAAAATGCCCGGATTTTCATAAGTCTATTCTGATTCAGCTACACAAAGTTTTCGCACCTCTGGTAGTGGATATTATTTGTCACCCTTTGAGGCGGAACGGGCAAGCAAAAAAATCTCGCGACCGCGAAAATTTTCGCCGGCAAAAATTGCAACCTAATTGAAGCGGCTGGGTGCGCGTCCGAGTCCCTTCTCGTCTTCGAGTTTCTTCCGCACGAGCACCAGCGTGGCGCGGGTCAGTTCGCGCATTTCTTCCCCCTGTGTTTCGACTTCCTTTTCGAGTTCGGTGATGCGTTTCTCGTAAGCGCGAATGCGTTCCTGAAACGGCAGGTGGAGGGCGGTCAGTTGCGATTCAAGTTGCTTGAGGGCTTGCTGCGCTTTTTGCTGCGTCTCAATCAGCGCATTTCGCTGCGCATATAAGCCCTGGACCAGGCTTTGTTTCGCAAATTCAGCCAATTCGGGCATGATTTTTTCGCGGAGCATCTGTCCCTGTTTGCCCGCCATCGCCTCGGCAACGAGCGCGCGTTGTTTCCAATCGTCCACGGATAATTCTGCTATCGCGTCGTTTTGCAATTTCACCAGGGCAGTGGTCAACCCGGCCGCGCGGGCGGCGCTCCGGCTTTGTTTCCAGAACAGGAAAACCAGCAAAATCAAAAGCCCGACGATGGCACCGAGCGAACCGGCAATCCACCCTGCCGCCCGGTCGGGAATTTTTTCAGCCCCGGCAGCCGGGGGAGCGGATGGCGCAACGTTTGCAGTTGCCGGCGCTGATTGCGTCAACCCTGGCATCGGCGAAACAACCGACGACATCTTTGCGACCGATTCAACAGCCGGTGGAACGGCGTTGGGCTGGAGTTGGATGTCATTCAAAATTTTTACCTGGTTCGCGGCCGTGAGGACAATTTCCGGTTTGCCCTGGTAATCAGTAATGCGCCCGGAAATTTCCACATCCCGGCCCTGATAGTTTTTGAGGTCGGGGAATTTGTTCGTGTCGCTTCCCCGGATCACGCAGGTAAGCGGTGAATCAGGATAGCGCTGGCTCAAATTCAGGAACGCGATGGTCGGGCGCAGCGTGACTTGCGCCACCCTGTCAGTCACCACGACTTCCTCGTTCAGGAAATTCGTTGCGACCGCAGCCGGGATTTTCGGCAGCGCACCGGGCGCGTCGGTTTGGGCGGAAACATTGGCTGCCAACGCCAGCGCCAGCAAGGCCGTCACGTGCAACTCACGAAAACAATTCAGGCAACGCACGGTGAAATCATGACCTTTTGAACCAAACCGTGCAATCTCTTGTTTCGCTTTGCCGTTGCAAAATGCCGCCCGGGCGCATCTCATTTTTTGAACGCGGGTTTCAAACTGCAAACGGTGCGGCGGCAACCCTGTCATTAACGCCCTGCTCCAGCGGGATGGGTAATGCCGGCCGAACGCCGGCAATCACTTCTGCGATTTGCTCTCTTTGGAAGACCGGTGAAACGGTTGGAGGACCACACTCCCGCAAAACACCCGGCTACAGGAGCGCGTTAATGAGAGCCGAACGGCCACCGTTCAAATAGGGGGATGCGCCCAGTTACAATTCCCGTTCCAAAATATACTTCCCCGCCCGCCTGGCGCGGAATAAAGTTCAACACCAGTGAACCCGATTCAACCCATGACAGCAACGCCCCGGGAAATCAACGTGGTCGAGCCGGTCAGCCCGGCGCTGGAGCGGGTGAAGCGGATGCTGTTCCAGCCGTTCGACCTCGGCAGATGGTTCATCATCGGCTTTTGCGCCTGGCTGGCTTGTCTCGGCGAGGCCGGCGGCGGTTCCGGCAGCGGCAACTACTTCGGCAATCATTCAGGGCGGTCCGGAGCAGATTTTCACCACGCCCTCGACCAGGCCCGGGACTATCTGCTGAACAATCTGGACTGGCTCATCCCGCTGGCCGCCTTCCTGATCGTCGTTATTCTGGGACTGGGGTTGCTCTTTTTGTGGCTCAACAGCCGGGGCAAGTTCATGTTCCTCCACTGCGTGGCGTTGAACCGGGCGGAAGTCACCGAACCGTGGAACAAATTTGCGCCCGAAGCCAACAGCCTGTTCTGGTTCCGGCTCGTGCTGGCACTGGCGGGTATGATCCTGACGCTGCCGCTGCTGGGGATCCTCGCCGTCATGATTTTGAAAATGATTTACCACGGCGAACCGGACCTGGCCGGCATCCTGACGGCCATCGGACTCGGCCTGGCGCTTTTCCTGGTAGGGATCGTCTTTGCCATCATCAAAAAATTCACGGTGGACTTCATCGTGCCCATCATGCTGCTGCGCCGGTCCAAATGCCTGGCGGCGTGGAGGGAATTTTACGGCCTGTTCACCGCCCACTTCTGGCAGTTCGTGCTGTATCTTCTGTTCCAAATCGTCCTTGGCATGGCGATTGGCATATTGATTGTGATGGTGGTGCTCGTGACCTGCTGCTGTGCCGGTTGTTTGATGCTGCTGCCGTATCTGGGCACCGTCCTGCTGCTGCCGGTACTGGTGTTCAAACGGGCGTATCCGCTTTATTTCCTGGCGCAGTTCGGGCCGGAATATGACGTGTTCCCGCCCCCATCCCCTGCCCCGCAATCGCCAGGATTGCCGCCGATGCCGGCCGCACCGGCCGTGATGTAAACCGGGTTTGCGATTGCCAACACACGGTTCGCATGCTATTAATTTCCCCGGCAATGGAGTTTGCCGGCCCTTTGAAGGGTAAATTGCCTGATGTTCAGCGCTGATGACTCCTACCAAACTGCATTGGTGGGAATTTGTTTATGCACGAGAACATTTGGTTTGTGGCGGCCATCTGGATGGGACTGGCGTTCGCGGCCAGCTTGATTTCCATTCGCGTCGGCATTTCCGTGGCGTTGATCGAAATTGTTGTCGGCGTCATCGCCGGCAACATTCACTTCGCCGGCGGCCAGCATATCCTGCAAACGACCGACTGGACGAATTTCCTGGCGATGCTGGGCAGTGGCGTGCTGACGTTCCTGGCAGGCGCGGAAATTGATCCGGTTTCGTTGCGCACCAATCTGCGCGCCAGCCTGGCGATTGGCGTGCTGTCGTTTTTGCTTCCATTTGCCTGCGTGTGGCTGTTCGCGCAATTCGTGCTCGGCTGGCCGTTGCATCAGGCGCAAATCGCCGGCATCGCGCTGTCCACCACGTCTGTCGCCGTCGTTTACGCGGTGATGATCGAAGGCGGTTTTGGCCAGACCCCGCTCGGCAAAACGATTCTGGCGGCGTGCTTCATCACGGATTTGGGCACCGTGCTGGCGCTCGGCTCGCTTTTCGCCGACTTCAACGTCTGGCTGCTCGTTTTCGTAGTGGTGACGGCGGTGATGCTGTGGCTCATGCCAAAGTTGACGCAGCTCATCATCACCAAACTTGGCGCGACGCGCGTGAGTGAGCCGGAGGTGAAATTCATTTTCTTCGTGCTGTTTTTCCTGGGCGGGCTGGCGTCCACGGCCAAAAGTGAAGCCGTGTTGCCCGCGTATCTGGTCGGCCTTGTCGTCGCGGGCGTTTTCTTGCGCGATAAAACGCTGGTTCACCGGATGCGCAGCATTGCGTTCACGATTTTCACGCCGTTTTATTTCATCAAGGCGGGACTTTTCGTTTCGCTGCCCGCATTGTGGGCGTCACTGGGTCTCATCGCGGTTTTACTGCTCATAAAAATGGCGACGAAATTCATCGGCGTGTGGCCGCTCACCAAGGTTTTTTACATGCGCAACCGTGAGGCGAATTACACCACGCTGCTGATGGCGACTGGCCTCACGTTCGGCACCATCTCTGCGTTGTTCGGCCTGCAAAACAAAATTATTGACCAGACGCAATACACCGTGCTCGTTACCGTCGTCATTCTCAGCGCGTTTGTGCCGACGCTCATCGCGCAGAAATTTTTCCAGCCGACGATTGAAACGATGGTCGAATGGGGCAAGATTTACAGCGAACGAATCAACAACAAAAAACCGCGCCAACCGGCGCAAACGGAAAAGTGAGGCGTTATGTTCAAAAAAATTCTGGCGGGTTACGACGGCTCGAAAGGCGGAAAGGCCGCGCTTGAACGCGCCGCCGTCGCCGCCAAACATTATAATGCTCAACTGACGGCGCTCTGGGTGCGCCAACCCCTGCCCCAACACGCCGACCTGCCCGGCGAATCTGAGGGCGAAACCGAAGCCGCCGCCGATTATTTCGAGGAGCGCAAACGTGAAGTGGCGGAACTGGCGAAACAGCAGGGTATTGAAATCGCCTGCGAAAGCCGCGCCGGTCATGCCGCCAAAGTCATCGTGAACTTCGCCAAAGAGGGCGGCTACGACCTCGTCGTCGTGGGTCACAGCGACCACTCGGAGTTGTGGGGCCGCCTGCTCGGCGACACCGCCGACCGCATCAGTGACCATGCCCATTGCAGCGTGCTGATCATCAAACAATAGAATTTATGACAAAAATCCAAAACATCACTGCACTCGAAATCCTCGACTCGCGCGGCAACCCGACCGTCATGGTCAATGTTGCGCTCAACAACGGCATCACGGCTTCGGCCTGCGTGCCGTCCGGCGCGTCCACCGGCATTCGTGAAGCTGTCGAACTCCGCGACGGCGACGCCAAACGCTACGGCGGCAAAGGTGTCCTCAAAGCGGTTGCCAATGTGAACAAAATCATCGCGCCAAAACTGAAAGGCAAATCGCCGCACGCGCAGAAGGAAAACGACAGCCTTATGTGTGAACTGGACGGAACGGAAACCAAATCCAAACTCGGCGCAAATGCGATCCTCGGCGTCTCAATGGCCGTCTGCCGCGCGGCTGCGCGCGACGCGGGCATGCCGCTTTACGTTTACATTCGCAAGTTACATGGCGGCAAAGCCAGCGCGCCTTTCGTCCTGCCCGCACCAATGATGAACGTCCTCAACGGCGGCGCGCACGCGACAAACAACGTGGACTTCCAGGAGTTCATGCTCTTCCCCATCGGCGCACCGACCTTTGCCGAAGCGCTGCGCTACGGCGCGGAGACATTTCACACATTGAAGAAACTTCTGCAAAAGCGTGGACTGGTGACCTCGGTGGGCGATGAAGGCGGCTTTGCGCCCAACCTTAAGACGAATGACGAAGCCGTGGATGTGATTGTGGAAGCCATTGAAGCTGCCGGTTACAAACCGGGCAAGGACATCGCCATTGCCCTCGACCCGGCCGCCAGTGAGTTCTACGACGACGGCAAGTATGTGATGAAGAAATCCGATGGCTCACGCAAGACTCCGGCGCAGATGGTCGAGCTTTACGGAGAATGGGTGAAAAAATATCCCATCGTCTCGCTCGAAGACGGCATGGGCGAGGAAGACCGCGACGGCTGGCTGGCCATCACCAGGGCGCTGGGCAAGAAGCTGCAACTTGTTGGCGACGACAACTTTGTCACCAATCCTAAGATTTTCGCCGAAGGCATCCGCGATGGCATCGCGAACGCCATTCTTATCAAGCTGAACCAAATCGGCACGGTGTCTGAAACTCTTGAGACCGTGGCGATGGCGCAGAAGGCCGGCTACGGCGCGGTCATCTCGCATCGCTCCGGCGAAACTGAGGACGCCTTCATCGCGGACTTCGCAGTCGGCACGGGCGCGGGCCAAATCAAGACCGGTTCGCTTTGCCGCTCCGAACGCATCGCCAAATACAACCGCCTGCTCGCCATTGAGCACGAATTGGGCAAAAAGGCGCGCTACGGTGGGGCGATGTTCAAGGCGGCAAGAAAATGAGCTTCGCGCTTCCTTTTGCCGGTCGGAGAAAGGAAGCGGCGCAGCTTCAGCGGCTGCACGCGCAAGGCAAGCACGTTCTCATTCTTGGCCACGCAGGCGTCGGCAAGTCGGCGCTCGTCGAACGATTGCGCGAATCGCTCGGCCTGTGCATCTGCCCGGCGTCGGAGCACCTGAGCGAGATTTGCGAAGCGTTGGAGCGCGAATTTGATTTGGAAGCTGGCGACCTCCATGTTGTCCAGCGCAAAAATCGCCTGTTGAAGTTGCTCAAAGGAATGAAGCGTGCCGTGGTCTTTGACGGGGCAAGCTGGACGACTCCGAAACTCAGCGCATTCATCGAAAATGTCAGCGAGCGCGTGCCGGTGTGGATTTGCGTGCGTTCGGAGCATCCGTGGGACATCGGCCACATCTGGCCGTTGCTGGTCCGCTTCGAGAAGGTTGAGATCAAACCCTTTCACCCGGCGGAGACACGCGGTTTGATCGAAGCGGCCATCCGGCTTGGCGTCGTCCCTCCCAGCATGGCGGACACAGTTGAGCGGTTGCATCATCTTTGTGCCGGCAATCCAAAAACTCTTTGCGAATTGATCGAAGGTCTCGCCACCGGCCATTACGATCCGCACAAGAAATCTGATTTGCGATTGCTCGACCTTGACCGCCGTATCCAACACCTGCCCGTGTCAAAAACATTTCCCACTCTTGAGCAATGAGCGCGAACCCGAAATTGCCATTGAACGAGCCGCAACGCCGCCACCTCACGGTTTGCTTCGCAACGCTCGAAAAGCAGTTGCAGAGGTTGCGCGAGCGATTGGAACGCCGCCCGCGCGACTCGCGGCTCATTCATTACGACGATCCATTGAACGCGGACGAAGCGGAGGCACTCTTGCCGGTCATCGCCGCGACCGAAGCCCGGTTGCGCCAAATCGCCGACGCGCTGGCACTCGGCACTCTCACCGAACCGGTACGGCGCGCGTCGGTCGCCGGTCTGGAACTGGCGGGCATCAATCTTTATGACTGCCGCGCCGGGGCGGGCTTGAGCGGCTATGGTGCGGTTGCGCCCGCGACCGCCGATTTCCTGGAGCACGAAATCCCAAAACTCGACGTGGTGATTCAGTCATTGCTACGACTGCTGCTGGACGAAAGTGATAACCAACACATTTGAGCATGGTTCAGGCTGACGACATCCTTGCCCGCATCTCCAAGCTCGCCCTCGAGTTGAAGCTGGCGAATCTCCAGCCGCAAATCGCCGCGTGCCGCAACCAGCTTCATGCGCATAATGGGATTGATGTGGCAGTGTTCGGGCGTTTCAAGGCAGGCAAGAGTTCGTTCCTCAATCATCTCACGGGACAGGCCGTGTTGCCCATTGGCGTCGTTCCACTAACGGCGGTCATCACGCGGCTGCATTACGGACCGGATGAGAAAGCTGAAGTTCAGTTTCTGGACGGGCACGTCGAGACGGTCCCGGTCAGTGACATCGGGCTTTTCGTTGGTGAGAACGAAAATCCTGAGAACCGGAAACAGGTCGCCGCGGTGGAAGTGGAGCTGCCGGAGTTGAAACCGTTCGCGCCGCTGCAATTTGTGGATACGCCGGGCCTCGGCAGCGCGTTCGCACACAACACCGAGGTCGCGCTGAACTGGCTGCCGAACGTCGGTGCGGCATTGATGGCGGTCAGTTCAGACGCGCCGCTCTCGGAACGCGACCTGGCTCTGCTTGATAAACTCCGGCGGCACACACCGAAGATTGTTCTGCTGCTGACCAAGGCGGATTTGCTGACGGAAGCGCAACGGGCGGAAGTGCTCTCCTTCGTCACGCAACAGCTCCGCCGCAAATGGGAAACGGAGTTGCCGGTCTTTTTCTATTCCATACGGCCGGAATTCACAGCTCTAAAAGCCGAACTTGAGCAGAATCTCCTGTCCCCGCTCATCCGCAACCGTGGCGAAGCCACCGGCCAGATTTTCCGTCATAAACTGGCGTCGCTGGTCAGCCAGACGCTCAATTATCTGCAAATCGCGCTGGCCGCCGCCACGCAGGCTGAATCCTCCCGGCAGGCCTTGCGCGAGAAACTGGCCGAAGAACGCCGCCAGTTCGACTCCTTGCGCGAGGAATTGCGCGTGATGGCCAATCAATGGTCGGCTCAGGCGCTGGAGTGGTCGCTCGACCGGCTGCAACCGGCCAAACGGGAGTTGCAGGTACAAGTGACGGTGGAACTACAAATGCAGTTTGCCCAATGGCGATTGCGTCTGCCAGCGTTCATCGAGGCTTATGGTCATTGGCTGCACGACTTTCTGAACCGCGAAATCAGCCGGGTTTCACACACGCAACGCGCCATGTTTTGCGAGCCGCTCGTCAAAGTGCGCCAGCACCTCGCGCGAACGCTGCGGGCATTCCAGGACCGGCTGGCGGAGCACGTGAAGACGGCACTGGGACTTTCTCTCACGCCGCACGAATTCAACCTGGAAGTGAATGAGCCTTCCGCGCCGCCCGTGGCGGTCGGTGTGGCTTTTGACGTGCCGCTGGACCTGCTTGGTTACTTGATTCCGATGGCGCTGGCCCGGCCTTGGGTGGAACGCCGCCTGTATCGCCGGGCGCGTTATGAGGTGGAGAAAAATCTTTCCCGGCTGGCCGCCGACTGGCGCAACCGCGTCAGCGTGGCCATCGAGGAATTGCGCGCCCAGGCTGAACGATACGCCCGGGACGAACTGGCCACGCTGGAACAAATGCTCGCGCAAACCAATACCAACGAACTGCAACTGCGTGCGGCCATCCGGGAACTTGAAGCCGTCCAAACGCAGTTGAAGACCGAATGATGGGCGGTTGCTAAAAACGGTTCGGAGGGGCGAGCGCCGCGAGTCCCCATTACACTCGAAAGTCAGGGACTTGTATAACTCGCCCCTCCGATTCAACATTGTTACGATTTATCGCATCATGAAAGTCCGCTGGCTCAACCGCACCGTCCTCGGCATCGGATTGTTGGTCTTTTCAACGCTTGGTCTCCTCGCCGGCCCGCCGTTTGTCACCGATGACCCGGAACCGGTGGATTATCAGCATTGGGAATTTTACATCGCGTCACAGGACTTCCAAACTTCGGACGGCTGGTCCGGCACCGCGCCGCACATCGAACTGAATTACGGCGTCATCACCAACGTGCAACTCCACCTCATCGCGCCGCTGGCCTATGATGCCCCGAAAAACGGCGCGGCGCAATACGGCTACGGCGACACGGAACTGGGCGTCAAATTCCGTTTCCTCAGCCGGAACGATTCAGTTGGAC
>PLAY01000054.1 GCA_003134375.1 Limisphaerales bacterium
AGCTGAATCGTTCCGGCTAAGTGTCAAAAACCGACTGTGAGAAAGGATATTACCATCCAATCTTTCGCCAGGAATTTGAGCTTGTAACCGAAAGAGGGCCGGATTACACCAGCCAAGCGAAATGAAAATAAAAACATTTGAAGTCGTTCTCCATCTGCTGCCCTCCGGCAAGTCGCCGGTGACGGCCCTCGAAGAACAGATCAACCAATTTCTCGCGCAACACCCGGACCTGAAGTTGGTGGCCACGCACATGAGCAGCCTGGTCATGCCCGCCGAGCCGAATGCCATGCCCAGAACGGATGAAGCCTCCGTTGTCGTTTTCTGCGCCCTGTTCTATAACGACTAGAGAAGGGGAGTGATAACTGCCGGTAACAATCTAACGGAGCATCACCCTTGGAAAGGCGCATTTTCCAGTCGGAAAAGATTATTGAGTTTGTTGGTATTTTTCCCAATTGCGAGTTAGGACGGAACAATCGTCGGGTTTGTTCAATGCAACGCCTCAAGGTACTTCCACCGCCCTGACTGGCTCGTGTTTGATTCGTTTGAACAGGAAAATCAGCGGCACGCAGCCGAGCGCGAGCAGGCCGAACAGCCGGAAATTGTCCACAAACGCCCACAGATGCGCCTGATGGTCGAGCGTGTTGTAAACCAGGCTGTAGGCCTGGCTTGTGGCATGCACGGGATCGCCGTGCCGCACGAGCAGGGCGTGTGCGGCGGCGATCTGTTGCCTGAACACCGGGTCGGTCGGCGTCAGATGCCCGACCATGAGCGCCTGGTGCACCTGCGCGCCGCGCGCCAGCATGGTGGTGACAAACGCGATGCCGATGCTGCCACCGAGGTTGCGCATGAGATTGTAAAGACCGGTCGCGTTGCCCATTTGCGACTGGCGCAATTGACCCATGGTCGTCGTCGTCAACGGCACGAAAATAAAACTGATGGCGACGCCATTGAGGATGCTTGGCAGGATGACGCGCGCCTGGCTCACCTGCAAGGTGATGTCGCTCAACATGAAAGACGACCCAGCCAGCAGCGTAAAGCCGCAGCATAACAGCCAGCGGCTCCGGATGCGCCCCACCAGCTGCCCGACGATGAACGTGGTGACGAACGCGCCGATGCCGCGCGGACTCATCGCATAACCGCTTTGCAACGCCGGATAACCCATCAGCGTTTGCAAAAACAACGGCAACTCCGCCGTCGTGCCGTAGAGAATCACGGCCACGACCGTCATCAACATCACGCCGACGGCGAAATTGCGGTTGCGAAAAACCCGCAAATCCACCAGTGGATGGTCGGTCGTAAATTCCCTCACCACGAACCCGATCAGGGAGACGGTCGAAATTGCCACCAGCCACCGGATCCAGTTTGACCCAAACCAGTCCTCTTCCTGTCCCTTGTCGAGCGTGATTTGCAGCGTCGCCAGCCAGACGGCCAGCAGCGCGAACCCGATGAAATCAATCGTCGCCGCCTTGTTTCGTTTGATGTAGGGCGGATCTTCGACGAGCCATTGTTGCATCAACACGGCCAGGATGCCGACCGGCAGGTTGATGTAAAAAATCCAGCGCCACGAGTAATTGTCCGTGATCCAGCCGCCGAGCGTCGGTCCCAGAATTGGCGCCACGACCACGCCCATGCCAAACATCGCCATGGCCGCGCCCCGTTTGGCCGGCGGGAAACTTTCCAGCAGAATCGCCTGGGCAATCGGCACCATCGCGCCGCCGCCCGCGCCCTGCAAAATGCGCGCCAGAATCAGCGTCTGCAAATTCCACGCCAGTCCGCACAACACCGACGCGAACGTGAACATCATCACGCAGGAAAGCAACACGCGCTTCCGGCCAAAATAATTTCCCAGCCAGCCGGTCATCGGCAGAATAATTGCGTTGGAAACCAGATAGCTCGTCAGCACCCAGGTCGCTTCGTCGGTCGTCGCCGAAAGGCTGCCGGCGATGTGCGGCAGGGCGATGTTGGCGATGGACGTGTCGAGCACCTCCATGAACACCGCCATCATCACGGCGAACGCGATGAGCCAGGGATTGTGGCGCGGATGCCAATCCTCGTGATATGCGCCATCAGACATGGGAAATTTATTTCGTGGCACAGGCCTCCGGCCTGTGTTTTGGTTGACATTCACAGGCTGGAAGCCTGTGCCATTTTTTCGGACGGATCATTGGACAAACTTTTATTGCTGCGTGCTGTTGAATTTCCGTCGCAACACAGCCCGAAATCCCATCGCCGCTGCGAACGCCAGAATAATCGCGGCCAGCGCCATCGCCCAATCCGGCAGGCTCAACGAACTCACCTGAACGCCCGGGCTTACGGAAAGTCCCGGGCCGATAGTGTGGTCGGCGGGCAACGGCTCGTCGAAAACGATTTTCACCGGCACGCGCTGGACGACTTTCACGTAATTGCCCGTCGCGTTTTCCGGCGGCAGCAGGCTGAACCGCGCACCACTGCCAGCCTGAATGCTGTCCACGTGCGCGCGCAGCGTTTTGCCGAGCGCGTCAATCTCCACGAGCGCCGGCTGGCCGGGTTTCATGTGCTTCAACTGCGTCTCCTTGAAATTGGCGACGACCCAGACCTCGTTCGGCACGATGGACAAAAGCGTCTGTCCCGTTTGCACATAATCGCCCGGCTCGACCGCCTTGCGCGTCACGCGCCCGTCGCTGGGCGCAAATATTTTCGTGTAGGAAACGTCGAGTTGTGCCGACTGAACGCTCGTTTGCGCCTGCCGGAATTGCGCGAGCGCCATGCTGACGCCGGCTTCCGTCGCGTTCAACTGCGCTCCGGCCTCGTTGATTTTCGATTCGTCCGCCGCGGCTTTTTGCTGTGCGGCATTCAGGTTCGCTTCCGCTTGTTGAGCCGCAGCCTGCATGCTGTCAAATTCCTGCTGCGAAATCGTGTTTTGCTTCCGCAATTCCTGGCTGCGCTCAAAATCCGCTTTCGCGCGCGCAGCGGTGGCGGCCGCCGCGGCGGTGTCGGCCTTTGATGCTTGAGCGACGGCCCCGGCGGTCGTCACTTTTGCGCGCATCAACTCGAACCCGGCGAGCGCGAGTTTGTAGCTCGATTCCTGCGCGTCCGCCGCGGATTGCTTCTGCGCGGCGGTCATCGCGTAATCCGCCGGGTCAATTTCCACGAGCAGGTCGTTCGAGTGGACGAGCTGGTTGTCCAAAACGTGGACCGCCAGCACCTGGCCGGAAATCCTGGGTGCGATGGAAACGACGTGGCCTTCAACAAACGCGTCGTCCGTGGATTCGTGCGTCAAAAAACTGTTGAGATAAGACAGCGCAAAAAGCAACAGCACGGTAAGCGCCGCCGTCGCCGGCCATAAAAACCACGGTGAATTCAGTTTGGCAAACTGTTTGCCATTGCCCTTTTTTATGGGTTCTGGCGGTTGGTCGATTGAAGGATTCTCACTCATGGAAATTCAATTCTCGTTTGGCATTTGATATTCGTTGGAGTGCTGTTTGGCCATCAAAATGTGGATCGAAGGCATCGCCAGCAAAGTGAATGCAGTGGTTTGTCGTTCACAGGATGAGTTTCCGGAAAATCAGTTGTTGCGGTGCGGTTGTGGAGAACTGGACGTGGCGATGGGAGCGGGCGATGGCCCGTTTTGCCAGCCACCGCCCAACACGGCGTAAAGCCGCACCTGGTTGGCGAGCTTCGCCAGGCGGAGGGAGACCAGTCCCTGCTGCGCGGCATACAGTGACCGTTGCGCATCGAGGACGGTCAGATAATTGTCAATGCCCTTGTCATAACGGGAAACGGACAGGCGATAAGTTTCGGTGGCAGCATTGACCAGGGATTGTTGCGCCGCCACCTGCTGGTCCACGGTGCCGCGGGTGGCCAGCGCGTCGGCCACTTCCCGGAAGGCGCTCTGAATCACCTTCTCGTATTGGGTCACGGCGATTTCCCGCTGCACTTTGGCGGCCTTGTGCGCCGACCACGTGCGGGCATCGAAAATCGGCATCACAATCTGCGGCGCATAGCTCCACGCGCCCGAGCCGGCCTTGAAGAGTCCGGAGAGATCGCTGCTCGAAGTTCCAATTGCGGCCGTCAGGGAAATTTGCGGGAAGAATGCCGCCCGGGCCGCCCCGATGTCGGCGTTGGCCGCCTTGAGCAGATCCTCGGCCTGCAGCACATCCGGCCGGCGCAGGAGCACCTCGGAGGATAGGCCGGGAGAAATTTCTTTCGGAGGAATGACGCCGCTCAACTCAGCGGGCAGGAGTTCGTCCGGCGCCGGAACGCCAAGCAGCAGGTTCAAGGCATTTTTGTCCTGCGCCACCAGTTGGGTGTAGCGGACGGCATCGCCCAAGGCGGCATCCACCTGCATTTCCGCTTGATGAAGATCCAATTCGGGCACGAGACCAAGGTCATAGCGCCGTTTAGTCATGTCATAGGTGCTCCGCTGCGCTTCAAGCGTGGTCTCCGCCAGCTTGAAATTCTCCTGATCCGCGGCCAGGATCAGATACGCGTCGGCCACCGAGGATATCAGAAGTATTTGCGCACTGCGGTGGGCCTGTTCGGTGGCCAGATATTTCTGGAGGGCCTCATCCTTGAGGCTGCGAATACGGCCGAAGAAGTCGATCTCCCAGGACGCAACGCCAAGATTGACCCCGTAGTTTTCGATTGTCATCGGTTCCGGGAAGCCCTCGACATTGGCGGGAATCCGTTGTTTGGTCGCGCTGCCGTTGGCATTGACCGTGGGCAACAGTTCAGCTCGTTGAATGCCGTACATGGCCTGGGACTGTTCCACATTGAGAGCCGCAATCCGCAGGTCGCGGTTGTTCGTCAAGGCCATCCCGATGATTTGTTGAAGCTTCTCGTCGGAGAAGAATTCCTGCCACCTCAGTTGCGAGACCGCCGGAGTCCCGCGCTGCGGGATCGCCTCCCGAATTCCTGCATAGGCGGCGCCGTTCGGCCATTCAGCCGGGACCGGGGCTTTGGGCCGGTTGTATTTCGGGGCCATCGTGCAACCGGCCGGGACGATGGCAATGCCAAGCAATAAAAGGAAAACGTTCTTTTTCATTTTAATGATTTCCAGATGGAGTTGTCTTGGCGTTCTTGGCGGCTGGTTGCCGGTTGCGTTTGCCAAGGGTTTTCTCGATCAACACGTAGAAGAGTGGCGCAAACAGGGTCACCAGGAAGGTGGAGGTCACCACACCCCCCAGCACGGCGGTGCCGATGGCCTTTTGCGCGCCAGCGCCCGCTCCGTTCGCAAAGGCCAGCGGCATGACGCCGAATCCGAAGGCCAGCGAGGTCATGATGATGGGACGGAACCTCAATTTAGCCCCTTCCAGAGTCGCTTCGAGCAGGCCCATCCCTTCTTCTTCCACCCGCGCCTTGGCAAACTGGACGATCAGGATGGCGTTTTTGGTGGTCAGGCCGAGGGTCGTCAACAGCCCGATCTGGAAATAGACGTCATTGGGTAAGCCCCGGAGAGACGATCCGAGGATGCCGCCGATGACGCCCAGAGGCAGGGCCAGCAGGATCGAGATGGGGATGGGCCAACTCTCGTACAAGGCCGCCAGGCACAGGAAGATCACCAGAATGGAAAAGGCGTAAAGGGGAGCCGTCTGTGAACCGGCCTGCCGCTCCTGGTAGGAAAGCCCGTTCCAGTCAAAGCCGAGCCCCTGCGGCAGCTTCTTCACGAATCCTTCCATGGCCTGCATCGCCTCGCCGGAACTTCTTCCCGCCGCCGGCTCACCCAGGATGTTTATGGACGGAAAACCGTTGAAGCGCTCCAGCTTCGGAGAGCCGGAAGTCCAGTGTCCGGTCGCAAAGGAAGAGAAGGGAACCATCTTGCCCGTGCTGTTGCGCACGTAGAGCCGGTCCAGATCCTGGGGCAACATGCGGTAGGGAGCGTCGGCCTGGGCATAGACCCGCTTCACCCGTCCGCCTTGAATGAAGTCGTTGACATACGCGCTGCCGAAAGCCGCCGAGATGGTATTGTGGATCGAGGTGATGGGCACTCCCAACGCGCCGGCCTTGTCCCAGTCCACGTCAACCCGGTATTCGGGCGTGTCTTCCAGGCCATTGGGCCGGACCTTCGTCAATGCCGGATCCTGTGCCGCCATGCCGAGGAGTTGGTTGCGGGCGGCCATCAATCCGGCGTGTCCCAGACCGCCGCGGTCCAACAACTGAATATCAAACCCTTTCGCCTGCCCCAGTTCAATGACCGCCGGCGGCGCGAAGGCAAACACCATCGCGTTGCGAATCCTGGAAAATGCCATCATGGCCCTTCCGGCCACCGGACCGACTCTCAAATCCGCGCGGTCGCGGAGTTTCCAATCTTTCAGCTTCGCGAACGCCAGGCCCGCGTTCTGCCCCTGGCCGGAGAAGTTCATGCCGGAAACCGTCATGCAGGATTCCACCGCGTCTTTCTCGTTTTCCAGGAAATATTTTTGAACCCCCTCCATGACTTTTTTGGTCTGCTCCAGGGTTGAATTTGCCGGGAGCATGGCCTGAACCATCAGAATTCCCTGGTCTTCATCCGGCAGATAGCCCGTGGGCATCCGCTTAAAAAGGAATCCCATCGCCACCACGATCACCAGAAAAACAACCACATAGCGGAACTTGTGGGAGAGGAACCGACCGACCAGTTGCAGATACCGATTCCGGGTCTGAAAGAAAAGGCCGTCAAACCACCGAAAGAACGGGCGCAGGAACCAGACTCCCCCCTCGGCCGCGTCATGTCCCTTTTCCACCGGCTTCAAAAACGTCGCACAGAGCACCGGCGTCAGCACCAAGGCCACCACCACCGAGAGCAGCATGGCGGCAATGATGGTGATGGAGAATTGACGGTAGATGACGCCCGTGGACCCGGTGAAAAACATCATGGGACCAAAGACCGCCGAGAGCACCAACCCGATGCCGATCAACGCGCTGGTGATCTGGTCCATGGACTTGCGCGTGGCCTCCAGGGGTGAAAGGCCTTCCTCACTCATGATTCGTTCCACATTCTCCACCACCACGATGGCGTCATCCACCAGCAGACCGATGGCCAGCACCATGGCGAACATGGTCAGCATGTTGATGGAGAACCCGCACAGCCCGAGCACCGCGAAGGTTCCCAGAAGCACCACCGGCACGGCGATGGTGGGAATCAAGGTGGCCCGCATGTTGCCCATGAACAGATACATCACCAGGAAAACCAGCAGGATTGCCTCGAAAAGAGTCTTGACCACCTCGCCAATGGCCACCCGGATGAAGGGCGTGGTGTCATAGGGATAAACAACCTTCATGCCGGGAGGAAAAAAAGTGCTCATCTCTTTCAGCTTGGCCCGGATGGCATTGGCCGTGTCCAGGGCATTGGCACCGGCGACCTGTCGGATGGCCATGCCGGCGGCGGGCCTGCCATTGTGAAAGACCTCAACATCGTAGGTTTCGGTCCCGAGTTCCGTCCGTCCCACATCCTTGACCCGCACAATGGAACCGTCGGGATTGGTGCGGATGGGGATCGCGGCAAACTCCTCGGGTGTCTTGAGCATGCTCTGGACAATGATGGAGGCATTCAAACGCTGGCCTTTTTCCGCCGGTGCCCCGCCAAACTGCCCGGCGGATACTTCCACGTTGTAGGCTTGCAACGCCGTGACCACATCTTGAATCGTCATGTTATATTCGGTCAGCTTGTCGGGGTTCAGCCAGATGCGCATTGAATACTGGCTGCCGAATTCCTGCACTTCCCCAACTCCCGGCACCCGCGAAAGAACTTTTTCCAAGGTGGACTGGGCGTAATCACGCAAGTCATTACCATCCATGCTCCCGTCTTCCGAGATCAGCCCCACGACAATCAGGTAATTTTTCGTGGACTTGCTCACCTGCACTCCTTGACTTTGCACCACCGCCGGCAGGCTTGCCATGGCGAGTTGAAGTTTGTTCTGCACTTGGGCCCAAGCCAGATCCGGATCAGTTCCGGGGGCAAAGGTCAACTCAACGCGGGAAGAACCAGCCGAATCACTGCTCGCGGACAAGTAAAGCATCGTGTCGAAACCGGTCATCTTCTGTTCAATGACCTGCGTCACGCTGTTTTCAACCGTTTCCGCCGACGCCCCCGGATAAACGGCGGTGATGGCGATGGAGGGAGGAGCGATGGGGGGATACTGCGAAATCGGCAGGGTGTGGATCGCCAGACAACCCGCCACCATCAAAATGATGGCGATGACCCAGGCGAAGACCGGGCGCTTTAGAAAAAATCTCGATAACATGGCGCGTCTCCGTTATTTCGAGGTTGAGGCTGGCTGAACCGCATTCCTCGGCTGTTTCCGGGCGTCATCAAAGGGCACGGCTTTCACCTCGGCGCCGGGCCGCACTCTTTGCATGCCCTCCGCAATCACCCGGTCGCCGGGTGCCAGGCCGGTGGAGACGAGCCATTGGTCGCCAATCGCCCGGTCAAGGCCGAGCAACCGTGGCTCAACCTTGCCGGCGGCGTTCACGATCAAGGCCACGGGATTTCCCTTGGTGTCGCGTGAGACCGCCTGCTGGGGAATCAGCATGGCCTGGTCAACACCTTCTTTCACCACCGCCCGGACGAACATGCCTGGCAGGAGAACGGCGTTCGGATTTGGAAAAACCATCCGCAAGGTCACCGATGCGGTGGTCGGATCCACCGAGACGTCGCGGAATTGCAGTGTGCCTTCCAACGGATACTTCGTGCCATCTTCCATGATGAGCTGCACCTGATTCACGTTCGTCCCGTCACGGTTGAGCCGTCCTTCGTTAAAAAGGCGTTGCAGGCGCAGCATTTCGGAGGTGGATTGGGGCACATCCACATAAATGGGATCCAGTTGCTGAATGGTGGCCAGCGCCGTGGGTTGATACGCCGTCACAATGGCGCCATCCGTCACCGTGGAAGCCCCGATGCGACCGGAAATCGGCGAGACAACATGGGTGTAATTCAGATTGATGCGGGCCATTTCCAGTGCTGCTTCGGCCTGTTTCAAAGCGGCATCCGCATCATCGAAGTCCTGCTGGCTGACCGCTTTGTCAACCAGCGCCTCTTTGTAGCGGTCAGCCCGCAACCGGAGGGCCGGCAGATTAGCCTGGGCACTGTCGAGCGCCGCCTGGAAGGGGGCCGGATCAATCTGGTAAAGCTCCTGGCCGGTCTGGACGTCGGCTCCTTCCGTGAACAGCCGTTTCTGAATGAGGCCGTTGACCTGGGGCCGGATTTCCGCGATGAGGTAGGGAGACGTGCGGCCGGGCAGCTCGGTGGTCAGCAAGACCGGCTGCCGGGCAACCGTCACCGTCGCCACTTCCGGCAATTGGGAGGGCGGAGCTTGTGTGCGGGAGCAAGACACCCCACTCGCCGCGATCAAAAGGCATACGATAGATAGGTTTTTCATATAGTTGTTGGCTAAAGGCTGCGGATGATCCAAGGCCGCGCTGTCAAAATTTTACGTTTCATGGTTTTGCGATGGTAATGATTCCCGGTGAAAAATGTTTCAAGCCCGCCGCTTTTTCGCGCCCGCGCCGGTCAGGAACAGGTCCACGATGCGCTCCGCCACCCGGCGGTTCAGGCGAAAATCCGGCATCACCAGATGCGCCGTGATGCAAAGATGCGCCTGCCCGTAAAAGCCATACGCCAGGTCCCGGCAGTTAAACCGGCGGCTCAATTCACCATTCGCCTGCGCGCGTTTAATGAGCGAACGCATGAATTCAAGATTGCGCTGGCACCGATCCAGATAGCGCAAACCCGGCGGCACTTCGCCCGGCGCGGCAAACGCCGTGGCGAACGCGATGCGCGTCAACTCCCGGTTTTTGTGGAAGTAATCGAACAGCGCCGCCAGAATTTCAATCAGTTGTCCGCGAATATCAGTTTTGCGGGCGGCCGCCTGCTGCACCGCCTGTAGTCGTTCGTCGTGCGCCTCGCTGACCAGCGCCTGGAACAGGTCCGCCTTGTCCCGGAAATGATAATACAATGCCGGCTTCGACACCTTCGCGTCGCCGACGATTTGCTGGACGGACGTGGCGGCGTACCCGCCATTGGCGAAGCGCTTGAGCGCCGCCCGGAGAATCTGCCGCCTGGTTTCAGGACCATGTTTGGGCATAAACCTACCGAACGGTAGGTATAAATCGGCCCATTGTCAAATGATTTTTCTCCGAGAGGCTGTTCGGGGGCGCCGGCTGGCAGTCGGCGAACCGCAAACAAGGCGGGGCGCGGCGGGCTGCCAGCCCGCGACACAGCCGATTACCAATCGGCGCTACGTCCGCAAGGCTGGCATTTACGAATGTTAGAGCATTTCCAGTTATTACGTAGCGCAGGCTTTCCAGTCCCGCATTGCGGGATTCAGGCGACTTTCCAGTCGCCTCTTTCGTGAGGATGAAACACGGGACAAGAATGTCCCGCAAACCCGCAGACAAGAATGTCTGCGCTACATCAAA
>PLAY01000145.1 GCA_003134375.1 Limisphaerales bacterium
TGCCGCTTCCTTACCCGACCCTGCGTTTTAACCGTGACTATGTCGCGGACGCAATAATCTCAATTTGATGAGGAGTAAGGCGTGCCCTAGGTAAAACTATGAGATTTTCGGCGGCGTGTTGTAACCGGCGCGAGCTTCATCCGTTGGCGCCGCTTCGCAGCGGAATGATGTTCGCGGCTTGTTTGGGCGGCAGGATGGAGAACCACGCCTTGGCTTCGGCATCGGTCGCCAGCGCACGGTAGTTGGAAAAGATGATGTTTGGCGAGTTACCACATTCCAGCGCCACGGCGGGCACGTCTTTGAGTGTGGCCACGCGATAGGAAATGTAGGAGTGGCGGAAACCGTTGCGCTTCCACGTTACTTTGGCCCGTGCTCCCGCGCGCTCAAAACGGTTGCCCAAAGCGTTGCCGACATTTTCGGCCTGTTCATCGCAGGGATTCACGGAGCCGAACCGTTTGGCATGTGGTGACAGCCACGCGACGAGGTTGTCACTGATTGGCACCAATCGGCGGGCTGCGGTCTTGGCATTTTCCGCCCCGACGACAATCAGCTTTTCGGACAGCCGCACTTCGCGCCAGTCCAGCCGCGATACTTCCGCCAATCGCAGACCGGCAAACGCAGCGATGGCCAGCGCCGGAATGATGGCCGCGTCCGCCACCGCGAACATGGCGCGCATTTGGTCGGGTGTGTAGATGCCGATGGGCGCGTGCTGTTTCCTAGGCGTGGAAATTTCCGAGAGTTCAAGGGCAAGCTCGGCAGGCACATATTTCTGCCGTCGGGCGAAGTTGAACAGGCTAACGATCTGCCGGAGCATGTTTTCCTTGGTGCGGGCGGCTGTGTCTTTCTTCGTCTTTTGGTTCTTCAATCCGTAAATCCATTGCTGCACCAACGGCGCGCTGACGGCGATTATTGGCAGCACAAATGCCTTGGAGAATTGACCGAGACGAATTTCAAGGTCGTTGATGTGTACCGCAGAGCAACCGGCGCTACGCCGGTCAGCGATGAATTCCTCGACGACTTCGGCCACGGTCTTGCGAGGCATGTTGGCCGGATGCTTCTGTTTGTAGAACTGCCCCATTTCGGCGAGAGTCACACCCTTTGGCAAACCCGCGCGGGCTGTGGCGTAGTCGCGCACGATTTCCACCAGCCGGGCGGCATTGGCATTGCCGATGCCTTCGGTTTTGGCGAGCAACGTAAGGGCTTGTTCGAGTGACACGCGATCTGCGGCGCTCAATGCGCCCGCGCCGAGCGCGCCCTGGGCTTTCTGCTCCGCGATGCGCGTTGCCTCTGCGCTGGCCTTGGTGAAATCCATGAAGCGGCGAAGCTGCCGCTTTCCGTTGGCGTAGTAACTCAATAGGAAAGTCGGGAAGTTTTTACCGCGAACATGGCCTTTATTTTTGTAGATTTTTACCGCGACATCGCCGTTGCGAATTACGTGCGGCCACGTCTTCGGCAGGCGAACAGGCTTTGATTCCGGTGCAAGCGGATTTGCGCTAAGATTCGATTTCATGCGTTACAGTGTAACAACACTGTAACAACATGTCAAGCAAATCAACGTAAGTCGTTGATTTAGATGGTGCCGACGGAGGGGGTCGAACCCACACACTCTCACGAGTACCAGATTTTGAGTCTGGCGCGTCTGCCAGTTCCGCCACGTCGGCAACAGTTCGCCAATATATTTCAGCGGGTGGCGAAGTAAACAAGTTTCCACACACTTATCAGGCTGCCCAAAGACCACCACCCATCATTCTGTTTCCATGGCTTCGATTTCCCGGAAGGCTGTGCGGACGTATTGATTTTTCACCGATTAACCGATTCAGGGGAAGATATGGTGCAAACGCGACAATGTGATAACGCCAAGCCACGGCTTTTTCCCATGGCCCATCACGCCTTGATATAATTCATTGAACCGCAAATGATACCAACATACCAGGATGGCATGAGATGTGCGCATTTGGCATCAAATGGCACACCGAAAACAGGAAGCCGATGTGATTGGGTGGACCGCCCAACTGGCGGGATTTGTCATGCTCATCAGCCTTTTTTTCCCCGCCGTTCACAGGGCGCTCGCCGAACTTGGCTGGATTGCGGTGGGTCTGTCAGTTTTTGTCGTTGTGGGTCTGATTGGCTTTGGTATCTACCGGCAGTCCACTTGGCGGAGCAGGATGAGGACAGCGACTGGAAATCCGTTTGCGTCTCCAATCGATGCCTCGGATCGAACCTGGAACGACGACGAATCAGAAACCACCCTGGACCTTCTCGAACCGGCGTTGCGGCGCCGATACCCTTGGCGGCATTGAACCGTAAGGACCGGCTTTAACAATCCGTTCAAAAACGTCCTCTCTCGTAGCAGGTTGTGGACTGACATTTCATCTGGAACAAAACTGTCCAGCGGGTGTGGGCAGGCGAGGCTCCCGACGATCCCTGTTTGCCGGGAAGTCACAGTTCGCGAGAACGCTTACTCTCCCGGTTTCAAAAAATCCTCCGATTTGTCGCGGTGTAGTGCAACGAAGACGGATGAAAGCGCGGCAAATATCAGATTCAGGCAGTGGCATCGGAGAAACGGCCCGTTTTTTTAGGGGAGCCGTAGCGAGTTGGCCACCGCCCGAATCCAGTTGTCATTTCCAGCAAGTCCAATGCCGACAATCGGGTCCAAGTCGTTTTTTGCCGGAAAGTATGTCTGAAACTGCATCCACCTTGCGAGTGCCGTAGCCGCCGACGTGAGTCGGCGCAAACTTGCTTTTTGTGCCTCTGCATTGAAGCCCGCCCAGCGCTAGAGCATTTCCAGTTATTACGTAGCGCAGGCTTTCCAGTCCCGCATTGCGGGATTCAGGCGACTTTCCAGTCGCCTCTTTCGTGAGGATGAAACACGGGACAAGAATGTCCCGCAAACCCGCAGACAAGAATGTCTGCGCTACATCAAAGTTGGAACCGCCCTA
>PLAY01000113.1 GCA_003134375.1 Limisphaerales bacterium
GTATTATTTAATATGCTCTAAATCAAAAGACGTGGCGAGCAGCCGTCGGCATCAGCGCGAAATCATTCGCTGATGCTGACGACCGCCCGCACACGCCTGTGTCCCCACTTCAAGCTGGCGCGATTTCATACGGCGAGCAGTTCGCGGCTGCTCTCAAAAATGCGCGCCTGGCGTTCAGCCTGGCGGAGAGCAACCTGGGTTTTTTCCTCAAACAGCACCGGGAACACCAGCAAGGGGTAAAGTGTCGCCCAGGCCAGCGCCGCCGCGTCGTTGGCCGCGCGCCGCAACGGAGGGTTCAACTCCGGCGTCGGCGCTTCGGCCAGTTGCCGCGCGAGCAGACGGCTTTTGAGCCGTTCGAACTCGGTTTCCTGCGTGGCGCGAAATGGCGCCGGCGGAGCCGGTCGCACTTCGAACCGCGTTTCGGGGCCGAACCTGGCCGGCACCCGTATTTCATTTTTGTTCATGTTTTTTCCTTTCGTTTGGTTTGGGTTAAAAAGCGAAAAACCCGCGATTGACTGGCAATCGCGGGTTTTTCGAAATTTGTTCTTTTAAATCAGAACTTCACTCCCTCGATGCCAAAACGCCGGCAAACGCGCGTCCAAATGGACATGCGTCCATTGGCCTGCGCGTGCTTCAGCATTGGGGCAAACGTGTTTTTCATATTCAACCGGCAGAAGAAACACCATTGGGGCGCATTTGTCAAAAGTTTTTTATTTCGAAAGCGGTCTTTCTCAAGGCTTGTCGGATGGAGAAGTGGTGCTAAATTGGTTCAAGCATGAGCGAACAATTACGAATGGTCACCTGCGGGTGGTGTGAGACGAAGGTCTTCATCCCGGGCGATTTGGCGCCGTTGGGCACGGTGCCGTGCAGCAAGTGCGGGCATCCCATCATGATGCCCATGATGATCCGGCAATTCGAGTTGCGGAGCGTCGTCGGTTCGGGCGGCATGGGCACCGTCTATCGCGCCTGGGATACGACACTGGAGCGCATGGTGGCGGTGAAGTTGATGCGGAAGGAACTGCTCAACGATGAGAAGGCCCTGGAAAATTTTTATCGCGAAGCCCGCGCCTGTGCCCGGCTCAACCATACGAACATCGTTCACATTTACTCCTTTGACGAATGGGAGGGCCAACAGTATCTCGTGATGGAGCTGGCCGATCACGGCAGCCTGGACGCGCGCATCGAGAAACTGCGCCTGCTGCAGGAATTGGACATGCTCGACATTGGCGTCAAAATCGCCTCCGCGCTCGACCTGGCGCTCAAGCACGATTTGCTCCACCGGGACATCAAGCCGGGCAATATTTTGTTCAACGCGGACCACGAACCAAAACTGATTGACTTCGGCCTCGCCCGCAAAGCCGACGTGGAACACGAAGTGGAGGACGTGACCTGGGGCACGCCGTATTACGTCGCGCCGGAAAAAATCAAACGCGAGCCGGAAACTTTTCTGTCCGACATGTACAGCCTCGGCGCCACGCTCTATCACGCAATGACCGGTCATGTGCCGTTTGAAGCCCCGACGGTCGAGGAAGTAATCATTGCCCAGGTGCAAACGCCCCTGACGCCGCCGAATCTGGTCGTGCCTGAAATCACGCAGCCCACCAGCGATGCGCTGGTGAAGGCAATGGCAAAAAACCCCGCGGAACGTTTCCTGAGCTATGACGAATTCATCATGGCGCTGACGGCGGCACGCAGCCAGTTGCTCGTGATGCAAAATCAACAGCCGCAGGCGCAAAAGTCAAAAAGTCTCACCGGGTGGTGGAAGCGGGGATAAAAAAGGCGGGCGTTGCCGCCCGCCTTGAAGATTCAAAAAAACTCCAGATCATCAATGGCTGCCACCGGCACCCGGAGTTTCCGCATTTTTCTTTTCGACTTTGGCGCCGAAGTGGATGCTGGTGGCGGTGAGTTTGCCATCGTCAGTTTTCTTGTAAGCGCCACTGACCTGCTCTCCCACCACGCCGTCAGCCAGTGTGGCCGACTTGCCGTCCTTGATGATCCTGGTGTCGGGAGTAACGGCAAACGTGCGCGTCTCCACCGTCAGTGTCATCGCTTTCGCATCAATCGCGCTGACTGTGCCCCGGAACACCAGGCCTTCATGTTTCTTGGGTTTGGCAGGTGCGGCCTGGCTGGGCGATGCCGATGCATTGGTGCCTTCCGCGCGCGACAACGCGGGCATTGCGACGAGAGCCGCGGCAAAGAGGCTCAGAACTGCGATTTTAGAGGTATTTTTTGTCATAATGGTTGATGGTTTGTCCAATTGTTGGTTACGAAAAACAAGGCAGAATACGAATTGGTCTCAACCCATTCAAGTGTTTTTACCACACGCCTTCGGTCAGCAATTCCGTGACGTTTCGCGCCAGATCTTCCGCCAGCAGCGGCAGCGACTGGCGCTCCGAGTCCGCCAAATCCGTGCCGACGTGAATCAGCGTGTAGCCGTTCACGTTTTTATCGAACAACACTTTGCCCGTGGCGCGTTCGCGCGCGATGACGCGTGCGGTGATGCCAACCCGGTAATTCTCCGTCGTAGTGACGTCATTGTTCAAATAGCTCAACCCTTCACGGTTGTAGCGCGTAATCACCCCGCTGACGACGACGTCACCGGGACTGTGCGTGGCAAGGTGGTAAGTGCCGTCGGTTTGGAGCCGTTCACGCAACGCCTGGGTGACCGCGTCGCCGAGCCGTGGTTGAAGCGTCTGGTTGTTGAACGGCAAAACTTCAACCGACTTTTCACCCGCGACCGTGCCGTTGACCGGGCCGAGATGGTAGCCGGCGCAACCGGCAAGCAACGCCGCCATCGCGGAAACGGCAAAAATTTCCGGCAGACGCATTTCAGTTGGCGGTTGACGCTTGAACGCGCGGTTTGAGGGCTTCAATGCGCTGGCGCGCGGACGCGGCGTAAGACGAGTTTGGATCCAGTTGCAGCACTTCGTTGTAATAAACCAGCGCGCCGTTCCACTTCTTGCTCTTTTGGTAGAATTGCGCGATTTCAAAATTGCCGCGCACCTGTTCGGCCTTGAGCCAGGCAATGGCTTTTTCCGCTCGCGGCACGCGCCCGTCATCGGGATAAAGCGTGATGAAATCCGTGAACCTCTCAATCGCCTGCACCGCGGTGCTTTGGTCGTATTCAGCCTTCGCCGCCTGCCGCGCATACGAAAGGCCTTCACGAAACAGTGCGTCGGAGGCAATGGTCGGCTGGTTGTAGTAACGATCGGCGGCGGTGGCGTAAGCCTTCACCGCATCGGGATAATTTTTCTCCTTTTCGCGCGCGGCGCCGATGCGCAATTGCGCGTGCGGGGCGACGTCGCTGTAAGGGCCGTTGTTGACGATTTTGTCAAACATTTGCGCTGTTTGATCCATCGAGGGATAAAGCGGGATGGTACCCCAGATTCTGAACCATTCGCCGCCGAGGAAACGGTTGGCGATTTCATACTGCCGCCAGAGCACTTCTTCATAGCGACTGCTGCGCGGATATTTTTCGACGATGTTTTGGTAGGCTTTGAACGCGGCTTCATCCTTGCCTGACGTCTCCAGGCAGCGGCCAATGAGATATTCCGCGTCCGGCGCGTAGTCTGACAACGGCCACACGCGCAACACGCGGTGCGCGGCATGGAGCGTGGTATTGTAGTCGCTCTTGTTGAAAGCCTGTTCCGCAACGTCCAATTGTTCCTTGGCCCGGGGGCGCTGCCACCTGGCGTTCTGGCCAAACATCTCGTAATACCAGCCTTCACCCGGCACATAATACAACGGCGCCGGCGCGCGAAATGGAAACAACACCACGCACGCAGCGACGATGAGCAGCAAACCAAGCCGACGATTCATGTGGCGACAGTAATGGCCTGAAACCAGCAAGTCAAGGCGGGCACAAGTGGATTCATCCCCGGTAAACAATTATAACGCCGAAATCTTCCACCACCTTTTGTGTGCCGACGTCAAAGTGGGTGTAGCTGACCGGGTGAATGCCAACGAGGTTGGCCTCCCCGACTTCATTCAAAAATTCCGCAACCTTTTCATCAAACCTGTCATGGCCCGATTCAACGCAAGTAGCGTGGCGAATCGTCCGGACCCGGACTTTTTTGGTGGCGCCCCTGGCCGCCCCCTCCAACGGCGTTTTCGGTTTGGCAATGAGAACCTCGCCCGGCTTGTCACGCACGGGCACCTTGAGGTGCATTTCGATTTTGGCGGCGGCGGACGAGGCGATGGTGTGGCTGGCTTGAGAGCCGCCAGCCACCGCTTCCGCCGGAGCGGATTCAGGAGCGAGCGGCGTTGCTGCCGCTGGAATCGTAATTTTCTCGCCGCACGACGGGCACTGGATTTCCGAGCCTGCGCCGGAGTTGTCCACGGCCATTTCCTGTTCGCAATGAGGGCAATTAAAAACTATATCCATAAGCCGGCATAGGTTGACTTGACTGTATGGTCAGATTAAACCCGCGCCGCCCCGCAAACCAGAAAAAAATCGCACTGAATCATTCCCACTCAATCGTCCCCGGCGGCTTGCTGGTAATGTCAAAAACGCAGCGGTTCACACCCTTGACCTCGTTGATGATGCGGCTGGCAAGTTTCTCCAGCAATGCGTAGGGCAGTTTCACCCAGTCCGCCGTCATGCCGTCCTGCGATTCCACTGCGCGGATGGCGATGGTGTAATCATAAGTCCGTTCGTCGCCCATCACGCCCACGCTGCGCACGGGCAGTAACACCGCGAAGCTCTGCCAGATTTTGTAGTAAAGCCCATTCGACTTCATTTCCTCAACGACGATGGCGTCGGCGTTCCGCAAAATCGCGCAGCGTTCCGGCGTCACTTCGCCGAGAATGCGCACGGCCAGTCCCGGTCCGGGAAACGGCTGGCGCATAACAATTTCCTTCGGCAAACCGAGTTCGATCCCGAGTTGGCGCACCTCGTCCTTGAACAGGCATTTCAGCGGCTCCACGAGCGCGAATTTCATTTTCTTCGGCAGCCCGCCGACATTGTGATGGCTCTTGATGAGCGCGGCGGGATTGCCGTCAATCGGCACGGACTCGATCACGTCGGGATAGAGCGTTCCCTGCGCGAGAAATTTCGCCTGGCCCGCGCGCCGGGTTGCATTCTGAAAAACTTCGATGAACGTTTTGCCGATGATCTTCCGTTTGCGTTCGGGTTCGGTCACGCCTTTGAGCCGTTTCAAAAACAGCTTTGCGGCGTCTTCATATTGCAGTTTGATTTTGAAATTGCGCCCGAAAACTTCCCGCACGACTTCCGCCTCGCGTCCGCGCAACAGGCCGTTGTTGACGAAAATGCAGGTCAACTGGCCGCCGATGGCTTTGTGCAGCAACGCCGCCGCCACGCTCGAATCCACGCCGCCACTCAGGCCGAGAATCACTTCTTCCGTCCCCACCCGGGCGCGGATTTCCTCGACGGCCCGCTCAACGTAATTCCGCATCGTCCAGTTTTTGCCACAACCGCAAATGCCGTGGACGAAATTGGCGATGATTTCCCTGCCGCGCGGCGTGTGGACGACTTCGGGATGAAATTGCAGGCCGAAAAATTTCCGCGCGCGGTTTTCGATGGCGGCGTATTCGGAGTTTTCGGTGACGGCGACTGATTTGAACCCGCGCGGCAGTTTCGTGAGCTTGTCGCCGTGCGAATTCCAGACCTGCAACCTCTTCGGCAGATTGCGGAACAGCATGCACGACGCGTCCTTCACCGTGAGCACACCTTTGCCGTATTCGCGTTTGAGGCCTTTCTCGACCCTGCCGCCGAGAAACTGCGCGAACAATTGCACGCCGTAGCAGATGCCGAGCACGGGCACGCCGAGCGCGAATATATTCCGGTCCGGCAACGGTGCATCTTTTGCATACACGCTGGACGGACCGCCGGACAAAATGATGCCCCTGGGCGCCAGCGCGGCGATTTCCACCGCCGGAGTGTCGTGGGCCAGGATGACGGAATACACGTTGCATTCGCGGATGCGCCGCGCAATCACCTGGGTGTATTGCGACCCGAAATCCAAAATGACTATCTGTTCCATGATTGACTCGAATAAAAACAAATTGTTTGCCCGTCGGGGGAAGCTTTGGCGAGACAAAAAACAAAGCGCCAGCCGATTTTGGCCTGCTGGCTTGGGCAATTTTTGCGAATGCCACGCGAAATTTACTGCGGCACCACTTTGACCAGGCCGGTGTTCGGGTCGTAGTCGAGTTTCGTTCCGTAAGGCGTCGCCGGCAGTTTGCCCACATAATTCGGCACCAGTTCATTCAGGTCCTTGGGCAAACGGCCCTCCTGCGTGTTGAACAACTGCACGGCCTCGTTGAGATACGACACGTCAATCGTCTTGACCGCGCTTTTGTCCGCTCGCATCAACGTGCCCAGATAATCCACCGATGACGGAGCGGGTTGGGCGCTGTCAGTAATGTTGGTGGTTTGACTTGTGTTGGTGCCCTGGGGATGAGGACTGGACTTGTTTTTGCCGCAACCGGCCAGAAGCAATCCGGCCGCGACCAAAATCAAAAAGGACGCTTTCATGCCGGCAATTTAACCCAAACCATGAAAAATCCAAGCCGAACTTGGGCTGGGCGAACACTACGCCATTTTCGCCACCAACTCCCGCGCCTGCCAGATCAAATCGAGATCCTCGGCCAGATTGCCGAAACGGAATTTAGGCAAACCGCTTTGCTGCTGGCCGAGCAGTTCGCCGGGCCCGCGCAATTTCAAGTCCGTCTCCGCGATGCGAAAACCGTCGTTCGTTTCCTCCAGCACTTTCAAGCGTTCATTGGCCCCGGCGGTTTTCGCGTCGGAAACCAAAATGCAATACGACTCGTGCGCGCCGCCTGCCGCGCCGGAGCTTCCTGGCGGAGGCGGGCGTCCAATGCGCCCGCGCAACTGGTGAAGTTGCGCCAGCCCAAACGCCTCGGCGTTTTCAACGAGCATCACCGTGGCATTCGGCACATCCACGCCGACCTCGATGAGCGAAGTTGCGAGCAATGCGTTCACCCCGCCGGCACGAAATTCCGTCATCACCCCGTCTTTTTCACGGCTCTTTAACCGCCCGTGCAGCAGCCCGACGCGAAATGGCGCGAGCAGAGTTTTCAAATTATTAAATTCCTTCGTCACCGCCTTCAAACCTTTTTCGCCGGATTCTTCGACACGGGGATAAACCACGTAAGCCTGCCGGCCGGCGGCGAGTTTTTCGCGGATGAATTCCCAAACCTTGGGTAATTTGTCGGCCGTGCGGATGAACGTTTTGATTTGGCCGCGGCCACCGGGCAGTTCGTCGATCACCGAAACATCGAGGTCGCCGTAAAGCGTGAGGCCGAGCGTGCGCGGAATCGGCGTCGCCGTCATCACGAGCAAATGCGGATAACGGCCTTTGCGCACAAGCTGTTCGCGCTGGGCCACACCAAACTTGTGCTGCTCGTCAATGATCACCAGGCCGAGATTCGGCAGATCGAAACCGGAAGTGAGCAGGGCGTGTGTTCCAACGAAGATGGAGGATGGAGGATTGAGGATGGTGGGGCGAACGCGTTTTCCATCTTCCATCTTCCATCTTCCATCCTCGCCGCCTTTGCGGCTGCCTGTCTGCAAAACAACGCGAAGACCAAGCGGTTCGAACCAACGGGAAAAGTTGGTGAAATGTTGTTCCGCAAGGATTTCTGTCGGTGCCATGAGCGCAACGTTGAAGCCGCTTTCCAACGCCATCAGCGCCGTGCAGGCAGCCACGGCGGTTTTGCCCGAACCGACATCACCTTGCAGCAACCGCCGCATCGGATGCGCGCCGCCCATGTCCTGGCGGATTTCGCGCAGCACTTTCGTTTGCGCATCGGTAAGCTTGAAGCCGAGCCGGGCTAGAAAAGGTTTGATGAGGCGATTGTTGCCGCCGCACGGCAACGCCGTTGCGTGCGATTCAAAGTTTTTCCGCCGGGCCCGGATTTGAACCTGCAATTCAATGAACTCATCCAGCGCCAGCCGTCGCCGCGCAATTTCCACGTCAGTCAATTCTTCCGGAAAATGCGTCATGTGAACCGCATTCGCGCGCGAAGGCAGCGCAGCCGCGCCTCGTGAGAGCGCGGACAATTTTTCATCGGCCGCACGCCATTCTGGAAAATGTGCCGCGCTCTGCCGAGGCGCAGCTACGAATTTTTCCAGCGTACGCCAGATCAGCCCGCGCAGCCAGCGTTGCGGCAGGCCTTCGGTAAGCGGATACACCGGCGCGATGCGGTTGATGTGGATGAAACTTTCCTCGCCGCCTTCGATGACTTCGGTTTCGGGATGCGTCATCACTCGCGGTTTGGTTTCGCTCAATTTGCCATAAACAAAAACCTCGTCGCCCATCGCAAAATATTTTTCCATGAACGGCAGGTTCCACCAGCGGCAATGCAACCGCGCCGAGCCGTCGTCGAGAATGATTTCAAAAACGGATTTGCCGCCGCCGCGAAACCGCCTGAGACCCAGCGCGACAATCGTGCCGCGCGCCGTGGCGGGTTCATCCTTCGTCAGTTCGGCGATTTTGCGGAAGTGCCGGCGGTCCTCGTAACGCCGCGGGCGGTGCAGCAGCAAATCCTCGACGGTATGGATGTCGAGGCGCGCAAGTTGCGCCGCGCGTTCGCCGCCAACGCCCCACAACGAGGTCACCGGTCTTCGCAACGCAGGCGTTGCTTCGCCCCGGCAGGCAGGCGATTGGAGCGGAGAGATTTTGGTTTCCGGCGGCGACATCGCCCGCACGATACAAACCGTTCGCCGCCGCTTCAACGGGAAAGCAGTGTTGGAGTTCAAGCTGAAGCCGTATCCATGCAGTAGAAAAACCTTTTTTACCACGGATGGACACAGATGAACCCGACGCGGCTTGCGCCGCAACCACGGATTTTGGACTGCGGCGGGAATCCCGCAGAGCGGGAGCCACGCCGCTTTTGGACGCAACCGGTCGTACGGAAAGCGGTGTCGCCGTTGCGCTCCAGTCTTCGCTGCGCTTCGCCTCGGCAAGCTGCCACCGCAGTCCAAATCTTTGTCGTCCGTGCGCGAACTCTTGTCATTGTATTACGGATAGGAAAAGAATTTTAGAAAGGCAAAGGAGTTCATCCATCCGTGAGACCTTCCGGGTTTGCGTAGGAGACTTTTTATCTGGTCTTAATCCGTGTCTATCCGTGTCCATCCGTGGTTTAATTGAATTGATGCAACTTTAGAGCATTTCCAGTTATTACGTAGCGCAGGCTTTCCAGTCCCGCATTGCGGGATTCAGGCGACTTTCCAGTCGCCTCTTTCGTGAGGATGAAACACGGGACAAGAATGTCCCGCAAACCCGCAGACAAGAATGTCTGCGCTACATCAAAGTTGGAACCGCCCTAGCTTGTTCGGGACACGCTGAAGCGTGAACTCCAACGCGGACAAGCTGTCCGCATCCGTTTGCACCAGGTCAAATTTCTATGACTGTGATTTCCGGCCGGCAATTAAAACGAATGGGCACGGGAAACCAACCGATGCCGGAGGTCACATACAGCGGCCCTGATTCCGTTCGGAACAATCCGAGGTCATATTCGTCCACACCATAGGGAACCATGATGGGGCCGTAAAAGGGAATGCGGACCTGTCCGCCATGCGAATGGCCCGCCAGCATCAAATCAAATTTTTGACCCGCCAAGCGCTTGACCCACGCGGGGTAATGCACGAGCAGAATGTTTTTCCTTCCGGGATCGGCGGAAGGCAACGGATGGCCGGGGCCAAAACGGGCCATGCCCACGAGATTGATTTTTCCGCCCGCAATCACCTGCTGTTGGTCAACCAGCCAGGCGCCACCGGTCGCGGCAAAACACTTGGTGATGTCGTTGAACGGCACGCGGCTCCAATAATCGTGGTTGCCCGGAACGCCATACATCGGAGATTTGACACCGGAAAGAATTTCGAGGGCTTCCGGCAGGAACTTTCCCTCTTCCATGATGTCGCCGGTGAAACACACAAAATCCGGCGACAATGAATTGATCAGGTCCACGACGGATTGGGTATGGGCGCGGTCGCCTTTGTGATGCAAATCGCTGAAATGAACGAAGCGGTGAGCCGGCTGGCTGTCCGTCGGGCGCAGCCGGCGAATTTTGATCCATTGCGGCTCGATCCACCCGGCATCAGCCACCACCACGCACGGAGTCAAAAGCAATGTGGCCAGAATAAACTGGCGGCGGCTGATTTTGTTGAATTTCATGGCGACACAGACGTTACGTTAAATCAACCATCCCGTGTTGCAAGGATTGCCCCCAGCACCCCACAGCGCTAATTTGATGCGTGCCCGCAAATTCCGTTCAATCAAAACCCTCGTCGCTATGGTTGCTCGTGCGCGTCAACGCGCTGCAAAGCTGGCGGCGGCTCCTGTCCGTGCGCGAACAATCGCGGTTGCTCACGGGTGTCATCGCGTTGTTCATGGCCGGTTATCTTGTTGTGGCGTTCGGGGTGTTCTATCACGGGCTGAGATTCATAGCGAAATTTCCGGGCCTGGGTGCGGTGCTTACGGAGCGGCTGATGTATGGGTTGTTCGCATTTTTGTTCGCGCTGCTGCTGTTGAGCAACCTCATCATCAGCTACACAAATTTGTTCCGCAATCGGGAGACGGCGTTTCTGCTGACGCTGCCGGTTCCGACCCAGACCATTTTCCGCTGGAAATTCATCGAATCCACGATGCTGGCGTCATGGGCGTTTGTTTTTTTGATTGCGCCGTTGCTCGCGGCGTTTGGTTTGTTGCGCGGAGTGCCATGGCATTTCTATCCGGTGACGCTGGTGCTCATCGCGCTGTTTATCGTGCTGCCGGGCGTGTTGGGCGCAAGTCTGGCGATTTGGATCGGGCGGTTTTTGGACCGGCGCAGTTTTCAAATCGGCATGATTGGAACGGCCATCGTTTTGCTGGCGGTGGCGGCATTTTGGTGGAAGACCCAGCCGGTTGACGACGAGTTGCTCGACAAGCGCACCCTCGAAGCGCTCGATCTGCTGCTCGCCAGGACGCGATTCACCATGTTCCCGTTTCTGCCAAGCTACTGGCTGTCGTCGTCCGTGTTGCAATGGGCCGAGGGCGTTCTGCGCGGCGCGGCATTTTTCGCGCTGGTGCTGTTGAGCTACACGCTTTTTTTCGGCGGCATTGCGTTCACACGGTTTGGCAATGTGTTTTACCACACGGCATCGGCGGTCCAAAGCCGCGCGGGCAGCGGATGGAATTGGTTTCGTGCCCGTCAGAACCGCCGGCATTCTCCCGGCCCGCTCGAAATAATCGCGGCGAAATTATCCTGGCTCGACCGCGACACGCGCGCGCTGGCGGTCAAAGACCTGCGGATGTTTTGGCGCGACACCACGCAATGGGGCCAGTCGGTGATGCTGTTCGGCCTGCTGGGCGTCTATGTCATCAACCTGCGTAACTTCACGCACCAGTTGACCAGCCCGTTTTGGGTCAACCTGGTCGCATTTCTGAATCTCGGCATCTGCTCGCTGAATCTTGCCTCGGTGACAACGCGGTTTGTGTTCCCGCAATTTTCGCTCGAAGGCCGGCGGCTGTGGATCATCGGCATGGCGCCGATGGGCATGGCACGCGTGGTCAAAACCAAGTTCTGGCTGGCCAGCATCTCGTCGCTGTTGGTCACGTCCGGCCTCATCACGCTGTCCTGTTATCTGCTCAAGATGAGCTGGGACCGCGTGCTGTTTTTTGGCGCGGTGATCACCGTGATGACCTTCGCGCTCAATGGCCTCGCCATCGGACTGGGCGTCCTTTACCCCAACCTGAAGGAGACCAGCCTGAACAAAATCGTCAGCGGCTTTGGGGGCACGCTCTGTTTTGTGCTGAGTTCGTTTTACATCCTGGCCTCAGTGTTGTTGCTGGTGTTTGGCGCGGCCGGCCTGCACTCGCGCGAAAGCTGGGCGGTGGCAGGCATCACCGGCTTTGTGCTGCTGTCCGTTTGCATCGGCTGGCTGCCCCTGAGATTTGGGTTGCAACAATTGAAAAATTTCGAGGCATGAAAACGCGGACGTCGCCGCCAGCCGGCTGCAACCCGTATTTCAAGGACGCGACTTGGAGGCCGGGGTTGCGCGTTGCGGCTGCAAAAATTTGTCCAGCGCTTCAAACAACAACGGCGCACTGGCCAGATGCACCACCCGGCCATCCCGCGCCACCAAACCAAAGCCTTCACCGTAAGCCGGACCGTTCGTAATGCACAAATCGGTTGAACACCCGGTGATTTGCTCTTTGGCGGCGCTGATGGCGTCGGCTCGCCCGCCGTCCGCCTCGAATTTCCATCCCACGATTCGCGTTCGCGGAAACCAGCCGCGCAGCTCGACAATGATTTTGGGCGTCGCCACCAGCTCGACGAGCAGCTTGCTTTGCCGGGTGGGAATTTTATTGACCGCCGTGATTTCGGCGAGTTTGCCGGATTCGTTGGGCGTAAAAATTCTTCCGAAGGCGAAATCGCCGACTGCCGCCGCGTGAAAAATCGCGTCATCTTTTTTGGATGACACCGCTTTCAGCTTTTCGCGCAGATCGGCCGCCGTGGTGAAAGTCTCCACCCGCTGCGCGCGCCGTTCGCCGCCATGCGTGGCCATGGTGCCAATGAGCAGAATCACCTTGTGGCCGCGCGCCGCGAGAAAATTGGCCAGCTCCGTGCCGAGGCGGCCGGTGGAAAAATTCGTGAGCCGCCGCACGTCGTCCAGCGGTTCATAAGTTGGTCCGGCAGTAACGATGCAGTTCATGCCCTGAAAGATGGTTTATCCAGCGGATATATTCAACCTTCCATCTTGATTGGTTCTTGTGGCAGCATTGGGCATGCGAAAATGCGTGGGCGCGTTGTTGGTTTGCTTTACGATCCTTTCCATCCGTGACTCGTTGGGAAACACCACGGATTCCTTTTCTGTTGCCCCGCCAGCTTCCTGGGTTAACACCCTTGAATCCATACCCGATCAGTCACCCACAACCAATCGGCTGGACGAGGGGGTCCGGTTTATCCTGCTCGACGACCAGGTAAATGTTTTGCAAGACGAGTATTACCACCGGGTTGTCAAAGAGATCACCAATGTGAACGGGGTGCAGAATAGCGTCCAACTGAACTTCGATTTTGACCCCAGTTATCAGCAACTCACCATCCACAGCGTTTTAATTCGTCGGGGAACCAACATCGTGAACCGGCTCCAGGCCGAAAAAATCAAGGTGATCCAGCAGGAACGGGATTTGGATCGGAACATTTATAACGGCGCCCTGTCGGCGGTGATTTTTCTTGAGGATGTCCGTGTAGGAGACAAAATCGATTTTGCCTACACCGTTCACGGGTCGAACCCGATTTTGGGAGGCCGGTTCGTGGATACGTTTACCACCCAATGGAGTACCCCGGTCGGATATCAGCGCTTTCGACTCTTCTGGCCCGCCGGCCGCTTTCTGGGAATCAAGAATCAGGGTGTCAACATACCACCCACGGTCAAACAAAATGGCGAGGTGAAGGAATATCTTGTCGCGGGGCGAGCAAAACA
>PLAY01000080.1 GCA_003134375.1 Limisphaerales bacterium
CGCCGGAACCCACCATGGTGACTGAGATCTGATTGATACTGCCATCGGCGTTGGTTCCGCCAGCCACAAAGCTGCCCAAGTTGAAGGAAACCAGTACCGGCTGCGCATCGGCGCCATTGATGGAGGGAATGCTGACCCCATACATGTACTGGCTGCCATTTTCGAGGATCAGGTCCGAGTAGCCGTCGACCTCCCCTTCAAAGGTCGCGCTGCCGGTGGTGGTGTTGATCTGGTAAATATCCGTGCCACTGCCGTCGCCGGTATTGCTCAAGTAGAGGTTGCCATCGGAGTCAAAACGGATGTTCTGCCACAGGTTGCAGCCGTAAGGACTGCCAAAATCACCAATATACGATGCCTGCCCGGTGGTCGGATCAATGGTGTAAAGGCCGCTCTCGGAGGCGCCGAACAACGCGCCGTTGTTCGGATTGAAAGCGATGGATTCAATGCCGGAGCCGCCCAGTGATGCCACTGGAGTGACGTCGCCGGTCGTGCTGTCAAACGTCACCAGGGACGCACCATTGTTGGCCAGGCCATACAAGGTCCCGTCCGGCGCGTAAGCAATGTCATTGTAAAGCGTCGAGCCCAGATCGGCAATTTGGGTGAAGTCGCCGTTCATCAGATTGATGACGCCGAAACCGTTGTCGCCCGTGTTGAACTGAACGGCATAAACGTCGTTCTGTGCGTGCGCTGACATGGCCAAGCTGCCGACTACCAGCACGCCCAACACTGCCTTGTTGATTTTGTTTAACATAGACTTTGTGCTCAATTTAACCGTTTGAGTTATGCCCTTTTATCTTGCTTCACCAGCCTCCCTTACTATCGCTTATTGATTTCAGATATTTCCAGTTTACTGTCTTAGTCTGATACACTTGGTGTCTCAAAGCAACTTGCATGCCACCATTGTTGTGGCATACAATCATTGTTATTCGCGGAAAATAATTCTATCGCAACTCGTTGATGTGGAAGTAAATCCGTTAAACACGTTGCAAATTAAATGGGGTAAGTATGGCAGAACAACAGTTAACTTCCTTTACGAAAATGACTTGGGCATTTAGTCTTTATTGTTGAGCGCGTAAAATTGCTTGGAATTGCACCTTTTTGCAGTGTTAAACGGACAATGGCGCAGTTCCGACAGAATACTGATGCCAGTCGTATCTTATCGTCATGTCTCGGCACATAATATAGAAATCTAAATTCATGTCTTAATTATTTACATAAATGCCCCAAATAGTGTCTCATATTATTACATAATGAGATAAAACCAGTTGTACACACGACAATCACGGTTTTTTTGGTTTTGGTGTCTAAATTTGTTACAGAGCCGCGCGTATGCTTCGAAAAGGGTGGCTAAAACGTTAATACTGCTTTGCCAGATGACATGCAGCCCGATGGCTGGATGAAATTTCACGCAGCGGCGGAACATCCGTTTTGCAGCGCGCCTCAGCAATCGGGCAGCGCGGATGAAACGGACAACCCGACGGTGGATGGATCGGCGACGGCACGTCACCCGGCAGGATGATTCGCTTCCGTTTTGTCTCCGGGTCCACTTCCGGAATGGCGGAGATCAGTGCCTGGGTGTAGGGATGTTGCGGCGTACGAATGAGCGCTTTCGCTTCGGCCGTTTCGACGATTTTGCCAAGATACATCACCATCACGCGGCGGCTGATGTGTTCGATCACCGCAAGGTCGTGCGCGATGAAGAGATACGCGATCCCACGTTGCTGTTGTAAATCCTGGAGCAGATTGATGATCTGCGCCTGCACGGAAACATCCAGCGCGCTCACGGGTTCGTCACAGATGATCAGTTCCGGCTCGACTGCCAGCGCACGCGCAATACCGATGCGCTGGCGCTGGCCACCGCTAAACTCATGCGGATAACGCTGCGCATAGACCGTGTCGAGACCGACCGCGTTCAACAATTCAGCAATTCGCTTTTGCCGCGCGGATTTACTGTCGGTCAATTGGTGGATGTCCAGCGCCTCGCCGACGATTTGCTCGACCGTCATGCGCGGATTCAGTGAGCCGTAGGGGTCCTGGAAAATCATCTGGAACTTCCGCCGCCGCGCGCGCAATTCCGAACCACTCATCCGCGTGATGTCCTCACCGTTGAGCAAAACACTGCCGGATGTCGGCTCAACCAGCCGGACGATGGCGCGGCCCAGCGTCGTCTTGCCGCAGCCGCTTTCGCCGACCAGACCGAGCGTTTCGCCCGGCTCGATGGAAAAGCTCACGTCGTCCACCGCCTTCACGAATTCGTGAACGCGGCTGAACAACCCGGGTTTCACCGGGAAATGCACCTTCAGATTTTTGACTTCGAGCAGCGAGCTCATTCAATGCCAAGATTCAAAATGAAGCTCCGTAGGAGCGCAATCTTTATACCCAGTTAATGTATTCACGCCCGCCTTCTGGCAATCGTTGACGTAATCTGAATTCAGCATTCATTTTTCCAAAACGGACATCTCACGAAACGTCCGGGTTCGACTTCGAGCAGTTCGGGGATTTTTCCCGAGCATTCCGGCTTGACCATCGGGCAGCGCGGCGCGAAACGGCAGCCGGGCGGGAAATTGCCAATCCGCGGCACGTTGCCGGGAATGGCAGAAAGGCGGTTGGCATCGCCGTGCAGTTTCGGCACGGAATTCATCAGCGCCTTGGTGTAAGGATGCAGTGGCTGGCGCAACAGCTCCTTCGCAGGCGACAGCTCGACAATCTGCCCGGCATACATCACGGCCACGCGGTCGGCCATGTCGCCCACGATTCCGAGGTTGTGGGTGATGAGCAGAATCGCCATGCCCAGCCGCTGCTTGAGATCGTGGAGCAGTTCCAGAATCTGCGCCTGGATGGTCACGTCGAGTGCGGTGGTTGGCTCGTCGGCCACAAGCAGTTTCGGTTCGCTGGCCAGGGCCATGGCAATCATCACGCGCTGCTGCATGCCGCCGGACAGCTCGAACGGATAATTCTTGATGCGCGATTCCGGCGCGGGAATCCCGACGAGTTTCAGCAGGCGGATGACCTCGTCATCGTAATTTTGGAGCGCCGGCCTCTGGCACGGCGTGTTGGTTTCGTTGGTACGCGCCGTGCCGGAGGCCGGTGCTCCGAGCGTCCGATGCAGTTTCAGCGATTCCTTGATCTGGTTGCCAATGCGGAAAACGGGGTTCAGCGACGCGCCCGGTTCCTGAAAAACGTAGCTCACCACGCCGCCGCGGATGTTGCGCAACTCGGCATTCGACATTTTCAGCACATCGCGGCCATTCAATAAAATCTCTCCGCCGACGTAATTGGCCGGTGGCGTCGGCACCAGTTGCGCGATGGAAAGCGCGGTTACGCTCTTGCCGCAGCCGCTTTCGCCGACCAGACAGACGGTTTCGCCCGCGCCGATGGCGAGCGACACGCCGTCCACGGCGCGCAGCGCATCCGCGCCCGTGCCGAAGTCCATTTTAAGATTTTTGATTTCGAGCAGCGGCATTTCAGATTTCGGATTTCAGATTGCGGATTGCGGATTAAAATTGCGAGCCATTAAAGCAAATCGGCTTGATTGGCGGTTGCCACTGCCGCTAGCTTTAGCAGCATGTATTTGAAATATTACTGGCTCTTCATTCTCGTTCTGGCGGTCGCCGGTTGTTCGAGTGTTCCGAAACCCAAACCGATCCCGACGGGTTCGCTCGGGGAATTTCAGAAAAAGGCGGAAAAGTTCAACGAGATCGTCACGGTGCCAGCGTTTGAGACGACCCCGGAGGAAGTCGCTGCCACGGCCACGAATGTCATCACCGCCGGCAATGCCGCGCTGGACCGCATCGGCCGACTCAAGCCCGGCGAAGTCAATTTCACCAACGCGATCCGGGCGCTCGATGACATTGGCTATGCGATTCAAACGCCTGCAAACCGGCTGGATTTGATCCAGCAGACGAGCACCAACGCCGCCGTGCGCGATGCGGCGACGGACGCCATCAAGCAACTCGACGAGTGGTCGGTGGGCACTGATTACCGCGAGGATGTTTACGCGGCCGTGAAAGCCTACGCGGGCACTAAGCCACAACTGGCCGGGGAGAACAAAAAACTTTTCGACGAGACCCTGCGCGATTATCGCCGGGCCGGTCTGGATTTGCCGAAGGAGCAACGCGATGAAGTTGAAAAATTGCGCAAACAACTGACGGCGTTGGAAACGGATTTTCAGAACAACGTCACCAAGGCGAAACAGCCACTTACGTTCACCAAGTCGGAACTCGAGGGCGTGCCCGGGGAGTTTCTGGCGCAGGAAGGCATCAAGACCGGTCCGGACGAATACACCTTGATGGCGAACATCACCTTCCATTACATCATGATGGAGGACAACGCGAAGCGCGAGGACACGCGCAAGCGCATGATCGTCGCGCAGTGCAATCTCGCGCGGGACGAGAACATTCCGCTGTTGCAGAAAATTTTGGTTCTGCGGGATGAAATTGCCCACCGGCTGGGTTACGCCAGTTACGCCGATTACGCCACGGAAGTTCGCATGGTGAAGAATGCCGCAACCGCAATCGCCTTTGAGCAAAATCTTGAAAAGGGCCTGCAACCAAAATTCAACGCGGAGCTGGAGGAGTTCCGTCAAATGAAAATCAAGGAGACCGGCGACCCGAACGCGAAAATCTACGTTTGGGACTGGCGCTATTTCGCCAACGAATTGAAAAAGACGAAGTACAACGTGGACGCCGAGCAATTGCGGGTCTATTTCCCGTACGAACGCGTGCTGGAGGGGCTGTTCGCGATTTATCAGCATATTTTTGATTTGAAATTCGAGCGTGTTGAACCACCTTACAAATGGATCGGCGATTTGCAGCTCTACACCGTGTCCGACGCGAAGACCGGCCAGCCGCTGGGGCTGTTTTACCTCGACATGTTTCCGCGCGACGGCAAATACAATCACTTCGCGCAATTCGGCATCACCGAGGGAAAACTTTTGCCCGACGGAAAATACCAACGGCCAGTCTGCGCGCTCGTCTGCAATTTCCCGCCGCCCCAGCCCGACAAACCGTCGCTCATGTCGCATGACGAGGTGGTAACGATCTTCCATGAATTCGGCCACGCGATGCACACCATTCTGACACAGGCGAAATATTCACGTTTCTCCGGCACCAGCGTGCCGCAGGATTTCGTCGAGGCGCCGTCGCAGATGCTGGAAAACTGGCCGTGGGACAAGAAGGTTTTGGACAGCTTTGCGGCGGATTACCGCGACCCGAACAAAAAAATTCCGCAGGAAATCCTGAATCAACTCAAAGCCTCGCGGCTGGCGACGGAGGGGACTTTTTACCGCCGGCAACTTTCGTTCGGCCTGATGGATTTGGCGCTGCACACGCAAATTCACGCGACCAACGCCGACGAGGTTTTGCCGTTGTCGAACAAAGTTTTGAGCGAAGTGTCCCTGCCCGTGCCGCCGGACACGGCATTTGTGGCTTACTTCGGCCACATCATCGGCTACGGGGCGGGTTATTACGGCTACGCCTGGGCGGATGCCATTGCGGCGGACATGGCGACGGTATTCGAAAACTCGCCGGACGGCTTCTTCGACCAGACGGCGGGGATGCGGATGCGCCGGGAGATTTATCAGGTCGGCGATTCGCGCGACATCAATGTCTCCATCGAGAAGTTTCTTGGTCGGCCGCGCTCGATTGAGCCGTTCCTGAAGAAGATTGGCGTGGAGAAGTCCGGGGCGAAATAAATTCGCGTACGATGCTCACGTAGCGCAGGCGTCATCGCCTGCGAGTTCACCGGGCGTCTGCGCCCGGCTTTCCTTCGCGCCGCGAGACGCGGCACGAACCCGCAGCCGGGGACGGCTGCGCTACATGAGCGCTGCTCCATTTCCAATCTTCCGGGCGGGCACAAAGCCCGGCATTGACCGGGTTCATCAGTGTGTACTGGCAGCAGCGATGCAGATCTTCATCGTCCCGGATGAGATGTTCATAGGATTCGCTTTGCCAGAAGGAAGCGACTTTCGCCGGCAGACGTTTATTAATCTCGTGCGCGGTGAAAGATTTCCAACTGTGCAGGATGTCGCTCAATGAGTGGCCGGGCAGTGGCCGCACGACGACGTGGACGTGATTGGGCATCACCACCCACGCGCACAACTCATAACGCTGGCCGTCAAAGAACTGAACCGCTCCGGCGACCAGGCTGGCGAGTTCGGGATTGCTCAGGTGACAGGTGCCGTGGCCGGCATCGAGGTATTTGTCAACCCGGCTGGAATACCAACGAAACAATTCCTCCTGCTCATGCCAGGTCAGAGGGCGTTTGGCGGCCAACGCCTGCTGAAGGATGGCATCGCGCTCATGTTTGAATCGAAGCAAGACCTCCTTTGGCAGCGCGCTCGCTTGCCGGAAGGTGACGAAATAGGTGCCCCCTTCCTTCTTTAAATGCGGCAGAACACCACGAAAATGGAATCCAGCCACGAGCGGATTGTGGTTGCAGGAATCTTGTAGCGCAGCCGTCGCGGCTGCGGGTTCGGGCGGCGTCCCGCCGCCGGTTTCTCCAGTTGATATGTTACGCATTCCCGGTTCCGGCACCGGGACGGTGCGGAAACTCGCAGGCGAAGACGCCTGCGCTACGGTGCTGGCTGCGTTGTTCCCGTCTGATTTCTTTCGGCCCTGCCCGGAAGCATTCACACGGCAAGACTAAGAAGTTTGTCCCGGATTGCAAAAATATTTTACGATGTGAGACAGGATGGGCTTTCCAGCAACAAAAGCAAGGCAACCCCGCCGGGGACAGGCAATCGGACTTTTATTGGACGGCCGGTTGGCATAGGCTGACGCACATTATTACGCATGTCATCGTCTGAAGGAAAAAATGTCGAAAGCTGCTGGCCGCGCCAGATCAAATTCATTGTCGGGAACGAGGCGTGCGAGCGCTTCAGCTACTACGGCATGCGAAGCATTCTCGCCGGGTACATCACCGGCGCGGTGCTCAAGGGTGGTCTCGGGCAGGACGCCGATGCCTCCACGGAAATCATTCACCTGTTCGTCTTCGCGAACTATTTCATGCCGCTGTTCGGCGCGTGGCTCTCGGACAAAATCATCGGCCGCTACCACACCATCCTCTGGGTGTCGCTGTTTTACTGCGCGGGTCACGGCGTGCTGGCGTGCAGCGACCTGGCCGGCACGGTTCACGGCAAACTGCTGCTGCTATACACCGGCATGGCGCTGATCGCCTTTGGCTCCGGCGGCATCAAGCCCTGTGTGTCGGCGTTCGTGGGCGACCAGTTCAAGCCGGAACAGTCACATTTGCTGCAAAAAGCCTACGGCGCATTTTATTGGTCCATCAACATCGGTTCTTTTTTTTCGTTCCTCGTCGTTCCGTGGGTCAAGGACCGGCACGGCTATGGCCTCGCGTTTGGGGTGCCGGGAATTTTGATGGCTATCGCGACATTCATTTTCTGGCTGGGCACGAAGCATTATGTTCGCGTGCCGCCGAGCCGGGAAACGAAAAGCGCCGGTTTTTTCAAGGTGCTTTTTTACGCGCTCGCGAACCGGAAAAACACTGGTGGCGGCGCGCTGCCACGCGCCGAGGCCGGCCAGCAGGTCGGCCCTGCCGGACAACGAGGAAGTTTCTGGGACGCTGCGCGCGGCCGGTTCAGCGAAAAGGAGATTGACGCGGCGAAATCCGTCCTGCCCATCCTGCTCGTCTTTGCGCTCATCCCGCCGTTCTGGTCGCTGTTTGACCAGTGCAATTCCACGTGGGTTTTGCAGGGTGAGAAAATGGTTCCGACCCGAATCCTTGGCCTGGACATCGGCGCGGAGCAGATGCAATCCATGAATCCGCTGATCGTGATGATGCTCGTGCCGCTGTTTACGCTGGGGATTTATCCGCACATCGGCCGGTTCGCCGCGCCGCTGCGGCGGATGTCGTATGGAATGTTTCTGGGAGCAGCATCGTTCCTGGTCGTGGCACTGCTTCAGGCACGCCTCGAAGCCGGCGCGCAATTGAGTGTGCTGTGGCAGACCGTGCCCTATCTCATTTTGACCGCCGCCGAGGTTTTGCTTTCAACGACCGGGCTGGAATTTGCCTTCCGCGAAGCCGCGCCGGAAATGAAGAGCCTCGTCATGAGTTTCTGGCTGCTGACCATCGCCTTTGGCGACCTGCTCGTCGTGGCGGTGACCAAACTCTTTGCCAGCGCCAGCGACCACGCCGCGTCGGTCAGCACGAACCGCTTTTTGCTTTACGCCGGCATGACGTTCGTCGTGGCGATCCTGTTCAGCCTCGTCGCGACGTTTTACAAATATCGCGACCTGTCGGCGGCGGAAGGGAAATAAGTTTGTCGGAGACGACGTGAGGAGTCTCGAATTTTGCAGGATTTAGTTTGAGACTCGTTACCTCGTCTCCTACGAGTAAAAGCCTGATGGCTCTGGGCTCCAAAATCATTCTGGACAGCCACAGGCGACCGAAATAGGGTGGCCAAAGCAAACCAGAGTTTCCGGCATCCTGGGGCCGCCTTGGCTGGTGCGGGCAAGGCCGAAAACATAAATCCAACAGCGTGCTGGACAGAAACTTAAATGCGAAACATGCGCACAAACACAAAAAGGATAGACTGCAAAACCAGTCGTCCATCATCTGTTGCACGCTATGAAGAGTAACAACGCAAAGTTGATTCGAGTCGCGCTCCTCTACGGCGGCGTTTGCTTTTTGGTGTCCTGGGGTGTCAGTGTGCTCGGTTGGCGATTATTTCCAGATCAGCCAAAGGATGATGAATTGACCAGTCGGTTGCATTGGGTCATTCACATGACGAGCGACAAGGTCGTTGGCTTGCTTTTGCTATCTGTCACAGCCTTTCTTGCGAGCAGAGCGCATCACCCGACTTGGAAGTGGGGTGTCGTCACGGGCATGGCAGCAGCAGTAGCTTACCAACTCATCGCCGTGCTTGTTTATGTTGTGCGGTTCGGATTGGCGGCATATCAGCAGTATAACCGTTTTCTCTATACGATGTTATGCACGGCATTGCTCGCTTGGCTTTTTGGTTATCTCGCAGTTCGGAGGCAGCATTTGCATGAGAAGCACGCCGCCTGATATGAGGATAGGCGGCAAAGCTTCGTAACCGTTTTCCGGCTTTTCACCTCGTCGCCAGAAATTTCACCAGCGTGCGGACGATGCACTGGGGTGCGCCCGTCCCGGGCGCAGCTACGCGGGCATTTCCAACGCCCTCGAAGAATCCATGCCACCCTTTCTTTCCACGTTGCTGCGCCCGGGGACGGGCGCACTCCGTTCGGATGGGAAATAACTTCAATGGCTGAAAAACTTGTGGAGCATTTCGCCGCCGTTCTGCCAGAAAATGATCGCCACGCCCATCAACGCGCCGCCGGCCATCACTCCGGACGCCACGGGAAATGTGAATTCCTCCGCCTTCGCTGGTGATTTTTTCGCGAACCACCAGGCGATGACCGCGCCCATGAAAAACAGCACGCCGTAATACCATTGAAAAATCCACGCGAGGCCGAAACCGGACGCGGACGGCAGATATTTCTCCTGTTTGGGAAAAATCACCGGCAGGATGGCGAACACGATTCCCACCGCGCCGCCGATGACGATGCTCCAGATTTTCACTGGTGCCAGCGCTTCGAAACCCTTGCTCAAGGCCTGGGCGACGGCGGCCCAGGTCTGCGCAGCAGGCGCGGGGAACTGGTCCGACCCGATGACTTCAGGTTTGTCAACGATGAGCGTAAACGCAAAGACGCTGACGACGGTGCCGATGAAAATTCCTGCGAACTGCGCAATGAATTGTTTACGCGGATTCGCGCCGAGCAGGTAGCCGCTTTTCAAATCGGTCAGGAGATCGGCGGACGAACCGGCGGCGCCAGCGGTGATGTTGGCGCTCATCAGGTTCACGTTCATGTTGCCGGGATTGAGCGCGCCGAACGCGAGCTGGGTGACCTTGCCCAGCGGGCCGATGGGCGTGGTGTCAGTCTCGCCGGTGATGCGGCAGGCCGCGAGCGCGAGCGCGAACGACAGAATCACAGCGACGAGGCTTTGCCAATACGGCATTCCGAATGAGGCGTGCGCCAGCAAGGCCAGCGCGATGAGCGAAACAAGTTGTCCGGCGGCAAACCAGGACATCGGCGTTTCGATGGCTTCCATTTCGCCGGCAAAGTTTGATTTCTGCGAAAACATTTTGCCGAGATCAAGAAATGCCCGGAGTGAAATACGCCATTGCAAAATGAAATTCAGCAGGCTGGCGAAGACCATGCACGACACGCCCGGCCAGAGCGCCCATTGCACGCATTCGCGGAAACCGGAGCCGGTGATGAGGCCGGCGTGTTGCAAAGCGGGAATAAACCCCATCCAGCACACGATGCTGCCAATGAGTATGCTGATGCAAACACGCATGCCCATGATCGCCCCGGAAGCGATGAAAATCGGCTCCCAACTGAACATCACCGTCCGGCCCATCCAGGTCGGACCAAAAACGATTCCATTAAACTTGGTGACCAGCGCATCGCTGGAAAACGGCGCGAGCCGCACGACCGCCGCGAAACCGTCGTGCCAGAAATTATCAATGGCCGCGAGCAGTCCCGCGATTCCGAGCGCTTTGGCCGCGCGCATGCCTTTTGCGCCGTGCGAGTGAAGCGCGCGCAAGGTTTCCGCCGCCGCCACACCGCTGGGAAAACGGAGCTGCTCGATGTTGATCATCTGTTTTTTCATCGGCACGGCCATCGTCACACCGAGGATGGCCAGAAAGAAAACCCAAGCAAGCGTAAGCGGAACCGAGAGCGCGTGGCCGTTCAACATGATGAACGCCGCAAACGCCGAGATCAGCGTGCCGCCGGTCGAGTAACCCGCCGAACTGGCCGTGGATTGCATGCAGTTGTTTTCGAGAATGGTCATCGGTATTTTGGCGAGGCCGATTTTGACGAAGGTCGTCCAAATGGCGTAAGACAGGATGCAGGCGGTGATGGCCACGCCCATGCCCCAGCCGGATTTCAACCCGATGTAAAGATTGGTGAGCGAAAGGACGCCGCCGAGAACCGAACCCATGAGCACCGCGCGCCAGGTCAGTTGCGGCATCGAATCGCCGCGGCCTTTGTAAACCTTCTCGAACCATTGGCGCTCGATTTCCTCAGGAGTGCCGGTGAAACCCTCGACCGGCAAATCAAATTCAGCATCTGGCTTTTCCGGCGTGTCCGTTTCCTTTGCTGAATCGAATTTCATGCGGAATTTTTTGGCGGTTCATTGCATCGGGATGCCGAAAATCGTTCCCAGCAACACGAGCGTTCCATTGACGGCAACGCTCAGCGCCAGACGCACCTGGGGAACTTGCAGCACAATAATCACCGCGATGAACCCGAACCGCGCGAACTGGTAATAGGTTTCGTAACTCATGCCGGTCAGATTTCGCAGCACGTGCGAGCCGTCCAGAGGCGGAATCGGAATGAGATTGAAAAAGCACAGCAGCAGGCTGAGTGCAGCCATTTGCAGGAATAACTCCGCGGCATCTCCCAGATGGAACAACACCCCGGCGCGTGCCAGGGCCACCAACCCGACGGCCAGCAACAGGTTCATCGCCGGGCCGGCCATGGAAACCAGGATGTCATCCACCCGCGGATTTCGCAGATTGTGAGGATTCACCGGCACCGGTTTCGCCCAGCCGATCAAGAACCGGCTGATGCCCGGCGAGAGAAAAATCATCAGCAACGGCAGCACGACCGTGCCAATCGGGTCAATGTGAACAATGGGATTGAGCGAACAGCGGCCTTGCAGCCGCGCCGTGTCGTCGCCGCACTTTTCCGCCGTCCACGCATGGCCGAATTCGTGAAACGTCAGCAGCACAATCAGCCCCAAATAGCTGATCAAACCCTCGATAATCCAATTTGCATCCATGTGCGGTCAACTTAACCGCCACGCCGATGTGAGTCGAGGCTGGACGCGGAGGTCAATTTATCTTATTCCTTGGTTAAGCGGAATTTTGCCAGTCTAACATTTTAACGGTTAATTTATGCCATTACTCGACGGAAAACTCGGAATCGTCTTTGGTGTCGCCAACCAGCGCTCCATTGCCTGGGCCATCGCGAAGGCGTGGGCGCGCGAAGGCGCAAAACTCGCGTTCACGTATCAGGGCGAGCGCGTCAAGGAAACCGTCGCGGAACTCGCCGGCGAGTTTGGCGCGGACACGCTCATCCTGCCGTGCGACGTGACGAAGGACGAGGAAATTGCCGGCGTCTTCAAAACCGTCGGCGAAAAATTCGGCAAGCTGCATTTGCTCTTGCACTCGGTGGCGTTCGCGCCCAAGACCGCGCTCGAAGGGGAATTCATGAACACCAGCCGCGAGGCGTTTCACATTGCCCATGACGTGAGCGCCTATTCACTCGTCGCACTCTCGCGCGCCGCCGCGCCGCTCATGCCCGACGGCGGCAGCATCATCGCCATGAGTTATTACGGCGCGGAAAAAGTCGTGCCGCATTACAACGTCATGGGCGTGGCCAAGGCCGCGCTCGAAGCCAGCACACGCTATCTCGCCTACGATCTCGGCCCGAAAAAAATCCGTGTCAATTGCATCAGCGCCGGCCCGGTCAACACGCTGGCCGCGCGCGGCATCAGCGGTTTCAATGAAATGATCAAACATTACGAAGTTCACGCGCCGCTCAAGCGCAATGTGCTGCCCGACGAACTCGGCGCGACCGGAGTATTTCTTGCCAGCGACGGCGCGGCAGCCATCACCGGCCAGGTGCTTTACGTGGATTGCGGCTACCAGATCATGGGGATGTAAAAGGTGGCACAGGCCTCCGGCCTGTTGTTCCCGGCGTCCCGCCGGAAACAGTGGATGAGGGACAACAGCGGGACAACTGCACGAAAACAGCGTATCAGAGTTCTGCGACGAAATTCGGCGGGACGCCGAATTTGACCCGCGAGACGCGGGTGCTACCCTTTTTTCATCCGCGCCACGTATGCGCCATCCACGTTGTCCACAAACGGGAGCAACTCACATTCGTATTCCAATTTGAAATCGGCGTGTTCGTGCAAAAACTGTTTCACCACTTCGCCGTTTTCTTCCGGTTCCAGGCTGCACGTGCTATAGACCAGAACACCGCCGGGTTTCACCTCTATCGCGGCTTGTTTGAGCAAATCCAGTTGCACGGTACGGAGGCGCTCGATTTCTTCCGGCTGAATCCGCCAGCGCAAATCCACGCGGCGGCGCATCACGCCGGTGTTCGAGCACGGCGCGTCCACCAGTACGCGGTCAAAGCTGGTTGAGGGTTGAAGGTTGAGGGTTGAGGGTAAAACGGTTTCGACGCACGTCACACCGAGCCGCGCACAATTTTCCTGAATCCATTTCAGCCGTTCCTCGGAAACATCCTGCGCGACGATGCGGCCCTGGTTGTTCATCAACTGCGCGATGAACGTCGTTTTGCCGCCGGGCGCGGCGCAGAAATCCAAAATCGTTTCGCCGGGCTGCGGTCCGAGTTTGCAAACGGCGAGCAGCGTGCCGGGGTCTTGAATGTAAAACCAGCCGTCGCTAAAACTCGCCAGCGACAATAGTGACGGATGCGACTTCATCTCAAAGACCAGGTTTTCCTCCAGCCAGTCGCGCCGGACAAAATCGTATTCCACGTTTTCGTCACGCCAGCGGGTGAGCAAATCGCCGGCGTTGTTCAAGGTAGGGCGCGTCACTCCGTGCGCGCCGCTTTCTACTTTCGTGCGTTCGGCGGGCAGAGGACTGCCCGCCCTACCAAATTTCAGCGTGTTGACGCGGGCAAAGGTTTTCGGCGGCGTGTTGTTCCATTCCAAAAGCGACGCGGTTTTTTCGAGGCCCCAGCGCTGTTGCCAGCGGGCCACCAGCCATTCGGGATGCGACCAGCCCAGTGCCGGCTGCGTGGTTTTGAGTTCGCCGAGCAATTTTTTGGTCGCGTCGGCTTCGCGCAAATAGCCGCGTAAAACAGCGTTTACAAAACCGGCTTGGGCGCCAAAACCATTCTGCCTGGCCAGTTCGACGGTTTCATTGACGGCCGCGTGGTCGGGAATGCGGTCGAGCCAGAAAATCTGGTAAAGGCCGAGCTGTAACAAATTCTGCAGGGCAGACTTTTGCCCGCGTCCGCCGGTTTTGCGGGCGATGAGCCAGTCCAGTGTTGCCTGCCAGCGAACGACACCATACGTGATTTCCTGGCAAAGGCCGCGGTCGGCGGGCGAAAGCTTTGCGCTGGCAAGTGCTTTTTCTAGCAAATCTTCAATGAATTTGCCCCCGGTACGTCGTTGTTGCAAAACGCGCACCGCGATTTGTCTTGGTTTTTGGCCGCTCACCAACTTTAATAATGCCATACGACTTTGGGGACGCGAGTTAAAAGGCTTTTATGAGAGAAGAATTCGAGAAATTGGCGGCGGCGGGAAAAATCGAAGGGCGGCACGTGGAACCGCTGACGTTGCTGGCGGAAAGCGGGTGCTGCATGCATCGCAGTTGGGGCTTCGGGCGCATCAAAACGGTGGACACGGTTTTTGCGCGGTTCACCATTGATTTTGCCGGCAAGCCGGGACACACGATGGATTTGGGCTTCGCCGTTGAAAGCCTCAAACCGATTCCCAAGGACCACATTCTCGCGCGCAAGGCCAACGACCTGGAAGGCGTGCGCCAGCTGGCCGCGCATCATCTCGATTTGATCAAGCTGGTGCTGAACAGCTACGGCGGCAAGGCAACGGCGGACCAGATCCAGCAAGCGCTCGTGCCGGATGTCATTCGCGACGATTGGAAGAAATGGTGGGAAACCGCGCGGCGCGAAATGAAAAAGGACGGCCACTTCATCGTGCCGCTGAAAAAAACCGAGCCGGTCGTCTATCAAGCCAAAGAAATTTCGTTGCAGGACCGCTTAATGACGAATTTTCGCGCGGCGAAAGGTTTGAAGGCGCGCGTGGCCGTTGTCAGCGAATTGTCGAAGAGCGCCCCGGACCTGGCCGACAAGCAGGCCGCCGCCGGTGAAATCATCGCCGGGTTGAACACGGACATTGCGTCGTATCAACGCACGCAGCCGTCGGTCGCGCTGGAGGCCATTTTCGCGCGCGACGAATTGCGCGAAATCGCCGGGGTGCAACCGGCGGCCGACGAAATCACCGCCGCCCAAATCTGGGCGCAGGACATTAAATTCGGTCCGGTGCTGGAACAAATTCCCGCCGCGAAACACCACCACGCGCTGGGGTCGTTCAAGGCTGCGAATCCCGAGCACTGGCATGAAGTGCTACGTAATTCGTTGAATTTTGTTTCCGCGAAATTGTGCCGCGAGTTTGCCAATTTGCTGATTTCGGAAGGCAAAATGGAGTTGCTCAAGGAAACGCTGGCTCGGCTGGTCAACCAGCACACAGCGGGCAGCGAACTGTTGCTCTGGCTCGGACGCGAACGCAACGATGCCTATGCTGACATTCTCGGTCCGGAGGTCTTTCGCGCCATGCTCACCTCGATGGAACGCGACCAGTTCAACGAAAAACGCTCGAACCGCCTGCGTGAATTCATCTTGGACGACCACGAATTGCTCGCCGAGTTGACCGCGTCTGCCGACATCGAAGTCGTCAAAGACCTTACCCGCGCCCTGCAACTGTCGCCGGTGTTCGATGACATGGACAAGCGTTCGCTCCTGGCGCGGCTCGTCAAGAGCCATCCCGCTGTCCAATCGCTCATCACCGGCGAGCAGTCCAAACAGGACAGCTCCATGCTGGTTTCGTGGGAAAGTCTCGAACGCCGCAAGGCCGAATACCAGGAATTGGTGCAGAAAAAAATTCCCGCCAACTCCCGGGAAATCGCCACCGCCCGCAGTTATGGCGACCTCAGCGAAAATCACGAATTCAAGGCGGCGAAGGAAATGCAGAAAATGCTCATGCGCCACAAGGACGAACTCGAAACGCAGCTTACCCGCGCCCGCGGCACGGATTTTGCCAATGCGCGCACCGACGTCGTCAGCATCGGCACGATTGTGCAGGCCACCGATTTGGTCGCGAACCAGCCGGAAACGTTCACCATTCTCGGGGCTTGGGATTCCGACCCGGACAAGGGCGTCATCAGCTATCTCTCGCCGGTTGCGCAGTCATTGCTCAACAACAAGGTCGGCGACGAGGTGGAATTTGAGTTGCACGGCGCGAAACGCCGGCATCGCATCGAACGCATCGAGGCTTGCAAGGCGGCCGCCATTGTGCCGATGGGAACAGCGGCGGCCGTTTCGACTCCTTAAAAACACAAAAGGCGCGAAGTTTTTAACCTCTTTGCACTGCAATAGGTCAGAATCATTACAAGACGCGAGGATTTTGGACTGCGGTGGCAGCTTGCCGAGGCGAAGCGCAGCGAAGACTGGAGCACAGCGGCGACACCGCTTTTCGACTGCGGACAGAGCTTCCAAAGCGGCGTGGCGCTTCGCTTCCCGCCGCACTCCAAAAAATCGGTTGCGTTTTCGAATGTGCTCGAAAAGCCGCAGGAACCAACATCAGGAGGCTCTTTATTCCCGATTTTCGATATACGATTTACGCGATAGGTCGTGATGGTGGAAGAACGCGTAAATCGCCAATCGCATATCGTCAATGCATCAAGCCTTGCCGCCGAAACTCACGTAATCGTCCAGATCCAGCAGGTCAAACCAGGTCACAATGTCCGTGCGCCTGGGCGCGCCGCTCTTGTGCAGGCTGTTGAAAAATTCACGCGAATCCGGATTGTCCGGCGCGCGCTGTTCCTGCCACGCCGTCCAGGCGGCGATTTCCGGCGCGGTGCGTTTATGCTTCGCATGGGCATTGATCCATTCCAGGACCTCGGTGTCGCTTTTCTTCAATTCCTTCTTCAACGCCTCGGGGTCAATGCCCGCGAACGTCAAAAATTGCTGGTCGAGCGGGCAGCCGTAATGGTAATCGCCGTTTTTGCCGGCGATTTCCGCCCGGCCCTTGTCGAGGCAGCGCGGCAGAATCACGTACCCGCCCAGGCGGACGCGCGGACTGCGCGGGGGTTGTTTGGTCAGATCAGGAGTGTGTAGTGACATAATCGTTTTGGTTTGGTTTTGTCGCCGCTGGGCAACAAGGTTCAAATTGCCCCGAAAATGCCGAATTGCAAGTGGTGCGCGAAATTTTTATCATGGTCGCGTGAAACACTCGGGAAAAGCCGTGCTTGCCGCCTTGCGCCTTATCGGTCTGGCCGGTGCGGCGGTGATCGCGCTGCTGGTGGGTGCGCTGCTGGCCAAAGTTATCGGGACTTTCTTGCTGCAACATTATTTGATCTGGACGCTTGTCGGACTTTGGGTGCTGTTCACCGTTTTCACCTTTTATTTCTTCCGCGATCCGAATCCGATGGTGCCGGCCGGCCCGGACCTCGTCATCGCGCCCGGTCACGGCAAAGTGGACGTGATTGACACGACGACCGAGACGGAATTCATGGGTGGCGAATGCCAGCGCATTTCGATTTTTCTTTCCGTGATTGACGTTCATGTCCAATGTGCGCCAGTGATGGGCCGCGTCGCTTTTTTCCAGCACACGCCCGGTCAATACCTCAGCGCGATGAAAACCGATTCCGCGCAGTTCAACGAGAACGTGCTCATTGGTCTGGACGCCGCCGAGCCGCGGGGCGAGAAAATTGGCGTGCGCCTCATCGCCGGCCTCATCGCGCGCCGCATCGTGCCGTGGATCGCCCAAAACGACACCGTCCAGCGCGGCGAACGCATCAGCCTGATTCAATTTGGGTCGCGGGTGGAGGTTTATCTGCCACGCCGCGCCAAAATCAAAGTGAAGCTCGGCGACAAGGTCATCGGCGGCGAAACCGTGATTGCCGCGTTTGATTGAATTATGAGCGAGTCCATTCCACAAAAATCACCACCCGACGATTCGGACGAGAGCCGGCTGAAAATTTATTTTCTGCCGAACCTGCTGACGGCGGGCAATCTGTTCTGCGGTTTTGTGGCGCTGACCAAAATCGTCGAAGCCGATCCGTTGGGCGATAATTTTGTCAGCCAGATTTACCTCGCCCTCATATTCATTTTGTTCGCGTGTGTTTGCGATTTGTTCGACGGGCGCGTGGCGCGTTGGGGCGGTGCGGAAAGCCCGTTCGGGCGCGAATTCGATTCGCTGGCGGACTTGATTTCGTTCGGCGTCGCTCCGGCGTTTCTGGTGCATCGCATCGTGCTGCGCGATGTGTTTCCCGAACATCCGGAACTCGGCTGGTTCATCGCCTCGATTTATCTGATTTGCGGCGCCTTCCGGCTGGCGCGGTTCAATGTGCTGTCCCTGCAGCCGGGCGGCAGCGGCAAGGAATTTGTCGGCTTTCCCATCCCCTCGGCGGCGGCCCTGGTGGCGTCGCTGACGCTCTTCATCATGTGGGTGGAGGAAAAGGATTTTCCCAAGGGCAAATGGCGGTTTCTGCTGCCGGTGCTGATGTTGTTCCTGTCGTGGATGATGGTCAGCCAGGTGCGGTATCCGAGTTTCAAATCACTTAACTTGCGCGCGACGCGGACATTCACCAAGACACTGGTGGCGATCCTATTCGTCGGCTGTGTGGTCGTTTTGCGGGAAAAAATTCTGGTGTTCATTCTGCCGTTGTTTTTCACGGCGTATTTGATTTACGGATTTGTGCGGCCGCGCATCTCGCGCGCCTGGCGCCGGGAAATTGAAGAGGAAGACGAGGACGAACCGGACGAGGCGCAATAAACCATGCCGGAACTCCAGCCCATTTTACTCTCCGCCCTGACCGGCTTCTTCAGCGGCCTGCTGCTTTCCATGCCCGTCGGGCCGGTCAACCTCACCATCATCAACGAAGGCGCGCGGCGTGGCTTCAAATGGGCGTTGCTCATCGGTCTCGGCGCGGCGACGATGGATGTGATTTACTGCACGATTGCGTTCACGGGGTTTTCGTCATTTTTCGGCAATCGCATGGTCAAAGCCTCGATGGAGGTGTTCACCTTCGTCTTCATGCTGTTTCTCGGCGTGAGGTTCCTTACGGCGAAGACGGTGGTCGCCCCCACGCAATTCGGCGCGGCGGCCAGCCGGATTGAAGAACGCATCGGCGAAAAACTGCATCCGCACTCGGCGTTCATGATCGGCTTCTCGCGCGTGCTGGGCAACGTGGGCGTGTTATTGTTTTGGATCGTGCTGACCGCTTACTTCATGTCGCACGAGGCCTGGTTCACCTCCTACGAGTGGGTGGACGACACCATCGCCGCCAAAGCGGCGTGCATTACTGGCGTGGCGCTGGGCGCGAATTTGTGGTTCTGTGCGCTCAGCTACGGCGTGTCGCGCGGGCGGGGGCGGTTCAGCGAACATACCCTGCTGCGCATGGAGCACTTTTCAGGCGTTTGCCTGCTCGGACTGGGATTATATGATGGCGTGCATATCGCTTGGCTGTTGGCCAAGCATAAAATGTGAGAACACAAAAACCCTTGTGCCTTTGTGGCATCGGGGCAATCCTCCATGTGTCCGCGCCGCCGCGGTGAACAGTTTATTATGCTCAAGGCCGGAATCGTCGGTCTGCCCAACGTCGGGAAATCCACGTTGTTCAATGCCGTCACCCGTTCGCACAAGGCTCCGGCGGAGAACTACCCGTTCTGCACCATCGAGCCGAACCTCGGCGTCGTCTCCGTGCCGGAACCGCGGCTCGAACCGCTCGCAAAAATCGCGAAAACCCAGACCCTCATTCCCACGACGATTGAATTCGTGGACATTGCGGGCCTCGTGAAAGGCTCGTCGCACGGCGAAGGCCTGGGCAACAAGTTTTTGAGCCATATCCGCGAGGTGGACGCCATCCTGCATGTCGTCCGCTGCTTCGAGGACCCCGACATCATGCACGTTACGGGCAGCGTGGATCCCGTGCGCGACATCGAAATCGTCACCACCGAACTGGTGCTGGCCGACATCGAAACGGTCAAAAAGCGGCGGGAAAAAATCGCCAAGGACGTGAAACGCGCGGACAAACATGCGCAGTTGGAGGAACACCTGCTGGAAAAAATTGGCGCCCACCTGGACACGGGCAAGCCGGCCAACACGCTGGCGCTGCCCCTTTCGCCCGATGAAAAAATCATCCTGCGCGGTTTCTTTCTCCTGACCGACAAGCCAACCGTCTTCGCCTGCAACGTCAAGGAAGGCGACCTCGCCACCGCCGGCCAAAATCCCTTTGTCCAAAAGGTGCGTGACCACGTGAAGACTCATCTCGCGTGCGAAGCCGTCGTTGTCAGCGCGCAAATTGAAAGTGACCTCGTTGATTTGTCACCGGACGAGGCGGGGGAATTTTTGCAGGAACTCGGCGTGGCCGAATCCGGCGCCGGCCAGCTCATTCGGGCCGCGTATCACGTGCTCGGCTTGCGGACGTTTTTCACCTTCAACGAAAAAGAGGTCCGTGCCTGGACAATTCACGCCGGCGACACGGCCGTGAAGGCCGCTGGCACCATTCACACCGACTTTGAACGCGGATTCATCAAGGCCGAGACGGTAAACTGGGATGATCTGGTGAAGTGCGGCTCGGTTGGTCACGCCCGCGAAACCGGCCACTACCGCATCGAAGGCCGCGATTACGTCGTCAAGGACGGCGACGTGTTGCTGTTCAAATTCAACGTCTGATTTTGTTCGGGGATAATAGGAATAACGCCGTCGTAGCGCAGACTGATAGTCTGCCGTGTCGCGGATTGGCAATCCGCAACGCTCTCATCATCACGGCGCCCTGCCGAATATCATTCGGCGATATATCATTCGGCGATACAGCAGATTGCCAATCTGTGCTACAATTGCTCCCTCCTTGGCTTGACAGCGGGTGCGGCCCTGTTACCTTGGTTTCGTGAACAGCAAGCAAGTGAACAACGCAGCCAGCAGCCAGTATTTCTTTTATTGGTTTAGCCCGGTTGGCGCGCACTTGCGGCTGCGATAAAACTTTAACCAAACAAATCGCCGCAGGTCGCCAAACGCCTGCGGCGTTTTAGTTTTGCGACCTTCGGCCAACCCATAAAAACCATGATCATCGTGCTCAAACCCCGGATTTCGAGGAACGAAGAGCGCTCCGTCCTCAAGGAAATCCGCAAACTCGGCTACACCCCCCACGTCATGCGCGGCGTGGCGCGCACCGTCATCGGCGCCATCGGCGACGAACTCACCCACGCCAACCTCGAAACGCTGGTGTCACAGTTCCCGCGTGCGGTCGAAAGCGTCATGCCCATCCAGAAACGCTACAAACTCGTCAGCCGTGAGGCGCATCCGGCCAACTCCACCATCCGCGTCCGCGAACACGTCATCGGCGGCAAACAATTCCACGTCATGGCCGGGCCGTGCTCGGTCGAAAGCGAGAAACAACTGCTGGCCACCGCCGAGGCGGTGAAGGCCGCCGGAGCGACCTTCCTGCGCGGCGGCGCGTTCAAGCCGCGCACCTCACCCTACGAATTCCAGGGACTCGGCGAGAAGGGCCTGAAGTTGCTCGACAAGGCGCGGCGCGCCACCGGACTGGCCGTCATCACCGAATTGCTGTCCGAAAACCACACCGAAATGGTGGCCGAATACACGGACATCATCCAGATCGGCGCGCGCAATTCGCAGAACTTCCAGCTTTTGATTGCCGCTGCCAAAACCGGCAAACCCGTTCTGCTCAAGCGCGGACTTTCGATGAGAATCGAGGAATGGCTGCTCGCGGGCGAATACGTCCTCGCCAACGAAAATCCGAACCTGATGTTCTGCGAACGCGGCATCCGCACATTCGAAACCTACACGCGCAACACGCTCGACCTTTCGACCATCCCCATCATCAAGCGCGAAACGCACTGCCCGATCGTGATTGATCCGAGCCAGGGTGCCGGGCGCGCGGACTTGGTGTCGGCGATGTGCAAGGGCGCGGTGGCGATGGGCGCGGACGCGTTGCTGATCGAAGTGCATCCCAACCCGGCGGAAGCCTGGAGCGACGGCGCGCAACAGTTGTCACTCGACGGGTTCGCGAAACTGATGCAGGAATTGAAGCCGTTTATCGCCGCGGTGGGACGCGAGTAAGCTCTCTGCCGCGAAAAAGCACAAAAGGCCGAAACTTTAACCACGGATGGACACGGATAAACCCAACGCGGCTTGCGCCGCAACCACGGATTTTGGATTGCGGCGGGAATCCCGCAGAGCGGGAGCCACGCCGCTTTTGGAAGCAACCGGCCGTACGGAAAGCGGTGTCGCCGCTGTGCTCCAGTCTTCGCTGCGCTTCGCCTCGGCAAGCTGCCACCGCAGTCCAAATCTTTGTCGTCCGTGCGCGAAGTTGCAGGATTGTTACGGATTCAACCACATACCCGTTCTTTGCGGCAAGAAATGTTTCGGCTCGTCGGCAGCCTCGCCCCCCCTGCCAAAATTCTTTGCCCTTCCGGTCCCGTGGCACCTGCCACCTGTCACCTGAACGTCATTGCACGCCCACCCGGTAGAAGCAGGCATTACCGCTGGCGGTCGTGTCCGTGTAGCTGGTAGTGCCGGGCTGGCCGACGATGCCGGTTTGCAGGGTGGTAAAGACCGGTGACGCGCCCAGGTCCGTGCCGCGTTGGATGAAATAAATCACGCCGCTCACGCTTTGCCAGGTGATGGTGGTGCCGGAAACGCCGTTGGGCACGGCGGAGGCCATCCGCAAAAACGACGTGGGGTCGTTGGGATTTGTCCCGGTGCGCCATTCGGCATAATTGCTCATGCCGTCGCCGTCGGCATCCAGGAAATCCGCCGAACCATCGGTGGGCAGCCCGTATTGCAGGAGCCAGGCATAGGAGATGACCGAAGCCGGGTTCTGGAATTCGTATGCGCCGGGGTCCACCGTGCCGCCGGAAATGCGCGGGTTACCGTCGAAGTCGGTTGACCCGGCGACGGCGGCATTGTTGCCGGCATTGATGCAGGGAGAACCGGATTGCAGATGGAAATCGCCGGCGGCCACGTTTACAAATGCGGGTTCGTTGGTGATGTTGCCGAAGCCGTTTGTCGGCATTGGCAGGGTGCAGCAGTAACTCATGGCCATATTACCCGGGAAATAATAATTGGAGCCCACGTCGGCTGAATTGTAATAGATGATGCAGTTGGTCAAGCTGCCGCCAAACACGCCTCCGCCGTGGGGCGCCGCGGGCAGAGATGAAGCGATGTTGCTGACGACGGTACAGTTGACGAGAGCGCTGTTATAGGCGCCGCCGCCGTTGGCGGCGAAGTTGAATTGCAGGATGCAGTTGTTCAGGACGTTCGAGTAGGCGCCGCCGCCGCTACCGGACAGACGGGCGTAATTGCTGGAAATGATGCAGTTGTTGGCCACGCCCAGGGCCACGCCGCCGCCGAAGCCGGCGGTGTTGTTGCTCACCACGCAATTGTTCAGCGTCGAGTACCAAGCCCCGCCGCCACTCGGCGCATAATTCCAGGTGAGCACACAATTGTTCAAGGTCCCGTAGGCCGCCCCGCCGCCACCGAACCCCTGCACCAGCCGGTTGCTGCAAAGGACGCAGTTGTTCAGATTGGCCAGATACGTTCCGCCGCCGTTGATGAAGGCCGTGGTGTTGCTGACGAGGCAATTGTTCAACGTGCCTGAATACGCGCCGCCACCGTATTCATTGGCGTAACTGTGTGTGAGCACGCAGTTGGAAATGGTCGCCGGGAGGCCTTCGCTCCAGACGGCTCCGCCGCTCTGTTCCTTGATCAGGTCCGTTCCACCTCCACGCGTCGCGCCGTTGGTCAACGTGAATCCAATCAACGCCGCGCCATTGGTGAGGTAGGCACAACGGATGCCGGTGGAAAAATAAAAGCCGGTGTTCGGCAGGCCGGAGATGACGGTGGCCGCCGGGCCATTGAGGCTTTGAACGGTCACCGCCTTGTCCACGACGACACGGTTGGTCATCGTGCCAAAAACGGCGCGCCCGCCGGTCAGGTAGGTTCCGTTGCTGACGACGATAAACTCGCTCGCGTTTGCCGAGTCAATCGCGTCCTGAATGTTCGTGGCAGCGGTCAGCCAGTTGGTGTAAGGCGGGATTGGATTCGTGCTGGTCAACATCACGTAATGCACCGGATTGGTGTTTTGATTTTCGTAAGCCCCCAGGTCCACAATTCCGCCGACGATGCGCGGATTGCCATCCAGGTCGGTGTTGTTGGCGACAAGGGAATTGTCGCCGGCGTTGAGGCAGGGCGAGCTGAGGCTCAAATGGAAATCACCGGCGCCAGGATTCACAAACAACGGCGGGTTGGTAAAGTTATTGATGCCGAAGATGCCGCCCCCGTTGGTGGGAAACGACACGCAACAGTTGGTGAAATACTGGCTGCTGTCAACGTCGTCGCCCGTGTAATAGCTGAAATTGTAATACACAATGGAATTCAAGACCGTGCAGGCGAGCAGGGAACCGGAATAGGCGGCGGCGGAATTACTGACCACGGTGCAATTAATCAGGGTGCAAAAAGCAGCCGCACCGCCGACATAGCCGGAAAAATTGCGGGTCAAAAGGCAATTGATCAAGGTGCTGCCATCAGCGCCGCCCCCATCGCTGGTATTGAGTGTTGTCGCCGCATTGCCAATAAGCCGGCAATTCACCAGCGTGCCGGACCAGGCCCCCCCGCCATTGTCATAGGCCGCATTGTTGATGATGACGCAATTGGTGGCCAGACAGTTGGTGGAGGCGCAATACAAGCCTCCGCCCTGGCCGAAATTCTGCGTGGCGCCATTGGTCAGGGTAAATCCTGACAACGTCGTGCCCTTTTGCAAAAACACGCACCGCACTGCGTTGGCGCCGTTGGTCGTTCCCGGCACCTGATAACCTTTGATGATCGTGACAGCCGGCCCGTTGACACTTTGGATGATCTGGCTGTTGCCAGCATAGACCCGGTTTGAACCGGTGATGGACCATCCGCCGTATTGATAGACGCCGTTGGTGACCAGCACCGTATCGCCGAATCCCGTAGCGTTGGCGGCGTCCTGGATGTTCGTCGCCGCCGTGGCCCAACTGGTGTACGGCGGAACGGGATTCGTGCCGTTGGCGTCCACGTAATGCGTCGTGGCTGCCGGCACGGTGGATACCAGAAGTGCCGAGCACAATACAGCCAATGACAAACGCGATTTCATTGGAAATGGAGGATGCATGACTTTAGCAGTTTTAACGTAAATTTTCAAGTCAAATCGTGTTACGTTTGCGCAAAAAGAATGCGGTGTGTGACATGGGCGCCTTTTTACCGCCTGATCGTTTCGCTTGGACGGCAGTCTCCTCCCGCCTTTGCGGCTTTTGCGCTTTTAGGCAGCAATCTTTTCCGCGAGCTCCGTGTGGTTCGCGGTTAATTCATAGCCCGAAAAATTTCTGAATCTCCTTCACCACTTCCACAAACCGGTCCACCTCGGCCTTGGTGTTATAGAAATAGAAACTCGCGCGGGCGGTGGATTCCACGCCGAGCCGGTGCATGAGCGGTTGGGTGCAGTGATGGCCGCCACGCAGCGCCACGCCCGCCTGGTCGGCCAGCGTCACCACGTCGTGCGCGTGAACGTCTTTGAGCAGGAAACTCACCAGGCCGGCGCGGCCGGTTTTCGGGCCGAAAAGCCGGACATTTTTCAGCGCGGCCAGTTTTTCGCAGGCGTAGGCCGCCAGTTCCTGGTCGTGCTTCCAGATGTTTTCCCGGCCAATGGCGTCGAGGTAATCCATTGCGGCGTGCAAACCAATCGGGCCGGAAATGTCCGGCGTGCCGGCCTCGAACCGATGCGGCGCTTTCTTGAACTCGGTCTTTTGATATTCGACCGACAAAATCATTTCACCGCCGCCCTGATACGGCGGCATGGCGTCGAGCAATTCCTGCCGTCCCCACAGCACGCCGATGCCGGTCGGCCCGCAGATTTTGTGGCCGGAGAACGCGAGGAAATCGCAGCCGATGGCCTGCACGTCCACAGGACAATGCCCGGCGCTTTGCGCGGCGTCCACGAGCGTCGTGATGCCGAGCTTCCGCGCGCGGGCGCACAGGTCGGCAACCGGATTCACCGTGCCCAGCGAGTTTGAGATGTGGACCATCGCGAACAACTTGACCTGCTTGGTCAGCAATGAATCGAGCTTGCTCAGGTCAAGCAAACCTTCATCGCCGGTGACGGGCAAGTAGGCGAGCTTCGCGCCGGTGCGCTGGGCGAGCAATTGCCACGGCACGAGGTTGCTGTGATGCTCCATTTCCGTGAGCAGGATAATGTCATTGGCTTTTAAATTTTTCGCGCCCCAGGAACTGGCAACCAGGTTGATGCCTTCGGTGGTACCACGGGTAAAAATGATTTCTTCGGCGCTGTGGGCGTTGATGAATTTCGCGGCGCGCGTCCGGGCGGCCTCGTAACCCGCCGTGGCGCGATTACTCAACTCGTGGATGCCGCGATGGACGTTGGCATTGTCGTGTTCGTAATAATGCACCAGCGCGTTAATCACCGCGCGCGGCTTCTGCGACGTTGCGGCGTTGTCGAAATAAATCAGCGGCTTGCCGTGGACCTGCTGGTCGAGGATCGGGAAGTCCTTTCGCAGCGCAGACCAATTGGGCGCGGGTTGGTTCATGTCGTTATTGTGATAGAAAAAGCCGGCTGTCTTCAATCGTCCTCGAAAACCACGAACTACAGCCGATTACGAGGACGAAGGACGAGAACGAGGAGGATTCCATATCCGTGTGCATCCGTGATTCAAATCACATCAATCCCAGTTGCAGTTTGGCCGCCTCGGTCATCATGCTCTGGTTCCAAGGCGGGTCCCAGACCAGCTCGACGTTCGCCTCGTCAATCGGTTCGAGGCTGAGCAATTTGTTTTGCACGTCCTGCGCGAGCGCCGGCCCCATGCCGCAGCCGGGCGCGGTCAGCGTCATTTTCACATCAGCCTTGAAACTGTTTTCGCCCACGGACGTAAGATGGCAATCGTAAATCAGGCCCAAGTCCACGATGTTGACGGGAATTTCCGGGTCGTAACACGTCTTGAGCGACTCCCAGACCTGCTTTTCCAGTTCGTCCTGCGTCACCGGGCCGGAAACGGCCGTGGCCGGCGCGGATTTGATTTCCAATCCAAGCGCGTCGGCGTCCTTGCCATCAATGCGGAACATGTTGCCGTTGACGATGACGGTGAACGCGCCGCCGAGCGATTGTGTGACGAAAGCCTGCCCGCCCTTTTGCAGCGTGACCTTCGTGCCGACGGGGACGACCGAAGCTTCCACGTCGCGGGTCAGAATTTTTGGCTCGTTTGGATTCATAAAACACCTCGCAAATCAATCACCGCCAGTATCTTCGCCGCAATAGCGGCTGAAATCAATTAAAGGATTATCCCACAAGCTTGTTGTATTCCTCATGCGTGCCAATCCAAACCCATTCAATGCCGCCGCCGACCTTGTGACCCAATGCGCGATAATGATCGCCAACGCGAATGGAAAAGCGTTCGGCACGCCCGCCGAGCTTCTTGAAATCAAGCGACTGATGACGAGGATTGGCGCGCCAGAGCCGGTAATTTTTTACGGCTAGCCGACGGATGGGTTCAGGCAACTCCTGATAGAGTTTCCAAAACCGTCTTGTCGCTTTAGAAGTCATTTTTAATTTCTATTTTACCAAACAGCTTATCGCTATTAACGGCCATCCGTTGCAAGAAGTTTTTTCCGGTTTTTTAGTTTCAGCCCCAAACAAAAACCATGTCAATTTTTTGACATGGTTTTTGTATTGTTGCCGCAAAAAAACGCGGTGATTATTGCCCCCAATGGATTTAAGCCTATGTTTATCAATTCATCG
>PLAY01000114.1 GCA_003134375.1 Limisphaerales bacterium
GTATGTTGTCTCGGCAGCTTTCGACCCGACCGTTACCAGTCGCGCCGATGCCGATAGGCTAGTGCGGACGGAACCGCACGTTTTTCTCACTGCATCATTACACACAGTTAAACAATCATCACAACAGCTTCAGTTCGCACGCAGACATTTACCCTTACGCCGAACAATCTGATACTAAATCAAGGCCAAGAGTATATTCTCTTTCTCACACCCAACGCCTTTGTTGAAACCAGCGCCGGTTATAACACATTTGTTGGCCTTGTTCCCAGTAGTGACTACACTGCTGGGCAGTATTGGAGCTTGGCTGGTTACAAATTGAGTGTTAACGCCCTATTCACGCAATCTTGGACCGCATCGTCAATCGATTTAGCATTTGATATCAATTATCAAGTCGTTCCCGAACCATCCGCCGGGGCAATGCTGGTACTTGGCGGCGTGGCGCTTCTTTGCGTTCGTCGTTTGCGTGATCAATTTGCGGCATGATTTTCACATTGCCATATGGTTGGCAGGCCAACCTTTGTTCGCAGCAAAGCAAGAACGGCGACGGAGCGTCTTTGTGTTAAAAATCCCGTGAGCGAGGCATTCCGCTTGTTTTTATTGGCGGCTGGGTTTAAATGCGTGCCATGCAAGTGAATGGTTGCAAAATCGGGTTGGGCAATTTCTTTCGAAACAAAATCACCGGCAGGATTTATCGCTCTGCTGCTCTAACCAAAAAGGAACTGTTATGAATGAAGTGGCATACAATATGGCTTGGGCCGTGGTGTTCTCGGCGCTGGGCGGGCTTATCGGCATCGCGCTGATATTGGCGGCATCCGTGTTTTTGCCCCGCTTTATCGAGCGCCTGACACCCAACATTGATGAGGACAAGGAAATCGCGCGCGGCAACGTGGCGGTGGCCAACTATTTCGGCCGGGTCGTCGGCGCCAGCATCATCGGGATCAGCATCGTCGTCGCCGCAGCCGTCCTGGGCGGAATCATCGCCGCCCTGCATTGACGGGTCAGGCACAGGTGGTCCTGGTAAATTCCGCGCCTCATTGTAATAGCCATGTCCGGCACACAACTGGAGAATGTTCGTATGAAAATACGCGGTGTTTTCATTTTGTCATGCCTCTTGCTCACGGCCTCGCTGGCTTGGGGCCGCGGCGGCGGCGGTTGTCTGGAAGAGGGAACCCTGATCGCCACGCCGACCGGTCCGATTCCGATTGAGCGGCTGGAACGGGGCGACGCCGTCTGGTCGGTCGTGGATGGACAGCTCCAACCGGCTGCGGTGGAAGCGAAAAGCCAGGTTGATCCAACCGATTATGTGGAGATTACCGCGGTGGGGAGGACCTTGCGGGCGACTGCGGAACATCCAGTGCAGATTGATCCGGGGACTTTTCGGATTGCGGCAAATCTACAGCCGGGCGATGCGCTTTGCGTGCGCGAGGGAGATGATTTTAAAACCGTCCCGATTGACAAAATCGCCCGCGTGAAGGCGGTTCGACCCGCCTACAACTTGCTCGTTCTGCCGGGAGGAACCTATCTAGCCAATGACATCGTCGTACACAATAAGGGCTGTTTCCTGCCGGACACGCCCATCTTGCGCGCCGATGGCACGCCATCGCCCATCAGCAAAATCCGTCCCGGCGACGAGTTGATCGCCTTTACCACCAGCGGAGAAATTGTTCACACGACCGTGCGCCAGGTGATTATTCACGAAGTGGACGAATACGTTGTCGTAGGCACCGCGGCGGCAACTTTGCGCGTGACGCGCGAACATCCGTTCTACGTCGGCGACGGGACTTTCAAAACATTGGAAGCCTTGAAGGTCGGAGACCGGATTTTCGCCCTGGGCGACGGCGGCCTGCGCGAACAGCGGATTACCAGCCTGGAAACGGTTCAAGCTCCAACGCGCGTCTATAATTTGCAAACGGACCACCCGAACACCTATTTTGCCGATGGCATTGCCGTGCATAACAAGGGGGGCGGCGGTGGTGGCGGGTTTGGGGGCGGCGGTTTCCACGGCGGCAGCTATTCCGGAGGAGGCTCAGGAGATCCCATAATACCGCTTATATTTGTTGGCGTGGTGGTGCTTTTTTTGGTGATCAAGTTTTTGATCCAGAAGCAAGGCGGGGGCGAAGATGAAGATTTGGACTATGTGAATAGCCGTTTTGACATCGAACGCAAAGCGGGCAAGACGCTCAAGCTGCTGGAATTTCTGGCGCGGGTGGACCAGACGATGGCGCCCGACAAATTGGAAGCCCAGGCCAAATCCACCTTCCTGGAATTGCAGAAATGCTGGCAGGCGAGGCAATACGATCCGATGAAACCGCTGCTGATGCCGGATCTTTACGCGGAACACTGCTCGCAACTCAGCGGCATGATTGCCAACCATGAAATCGACATGATTTCAAATTTGAATGTCGAGCATGTGGATATCGTGAATGTTCGCTATCCGCAAAAGGAGGCCGACCGCGAGTTCACGGCACTCATTACCGCCAGCGCCCGCGACTATTACGTGGACGATCGCACCCAGGAGTTTTTGCGCGGCGACGAGGAGCCGGCGCGGTTTCAGGAATTCTGGACGTTTCATCGTCAGAACGGCGCATGGCTGCTGCGGGAGATTGACCAATCCCGCGAGTCCGACGCGTTGAAAGAGGAAAACTTTTTCGAGCAGTTCACCGACGTGGGACTGAACCAGGTTTACGATGAGACGGCCGGCAAGGAAGGACCGGCGGGACCGTGGCTGGAGAAGGAAACGTTGGACAAGACCACGCGAATCGAGCGCCTGCTGAATTTTCTGGTCCAGACGGACAAGCTCTGGGACCGTCAGGCGATGCTGGAACGCGCCCGGCAGGTTTTCCTGGATGTCACGCTGGCGCGCGAAAAGGGCGATCCCGCGGCCATCCCGACGGCTGAATTATTCCCCGACGTGGCGGCCAACTTGCAGGGCGAACTCGTGCGCTTGGGAGGACAGGGAACGCAGTTGATGTTCCGCAATCTCTGTGTGCGCAAGGCGGAGTTGATTCTGGTGCGGAATTACTCGGACAACTCCAAGGATGAATTTACCGTCCGGATCAGCGCCCATGCCCAAAGGGCTGTCCGCCGAAACAATCTGCTGATCAGCCAGGACGCGGACGTCACGCCGTTTGTGGAATTCTGGACCTTCGGACGGCTGGATAATGAGTGGAAATTAAAGGAAGTGTTGCCGCCGGCCCGGGGCGGCGAAATGGTGGCGGCGGAGAATGTGGATGAAGGCACTTCCCCGGAACAACTCCAGTGGTATTACAAACAGACCCGGGCCAATTGATGATTTCACCACCCGTAAATACTGAACCCACCATTCATCGGGAGACGGCACACCGGCTGGCGCGCCGGGCCTTGTTTGGTTTCATTTTGACGTTCGTCCTGGCGCGGGTGTTTGTGTTCCTGATCATGTCCAAAGCGATGCCGAACATGTATTTCTTCATGCACGGCACCCACGTTCATCATTTGAACTACGGCATTTTTCTGCTGGCGACGGTGGGTGGTTACAGTATTTTCCGCCGACCGATCGGCCGCACGGCGGAAATCACGGCATTGTTGTATGGAGTGGCGATGGGGCTAACGTTCGATGAGTTCGGGATGTGGCTGCACCTGGGCGGCAGTTACTGGCAGCGGGCGAGTGTGGATGCGGTGATTGTCGTGACGGCGTTGTTTGGGTTGGTCGCCTTCGCGCGTTCGTTGAAGCGTTTTGAAGCGCGTCACTTTTGGGCGTTCATCGTTTTGCTGGCCGTGCTGATGGGTTTTGGCGTGGTTTTGTACACGACGGGCAACCGCCTCGGCGATGTGGTGGGACCAACGCTTCACGATCTGGAAGCCGCTTCTTCACCCTAGCCATTTCGGGAGGCCAACTCGTTGGCCTCCGCCGGCGGCGCAGCAACGCCGCCCACCCATCGCACCGATTGTCTCCGGGAATTGGTATTATTTGGACTTTTTGGCTTTTCTCCTGGCCCAAACCATTTTCATTTTGGCCGAGAGTTTGGCTTTGGCCGCGGCACTCATTTTCCCTCTGGCTTTCCTGGCCGGTTTCACTGATGCCTTTGGCCCTTTCAGTTTCGCCCATCTTGCTTTGGCAGCAGCACTGATCCTGGCGCGGGCCGCTTTACTCATCTTCCATTTCTTTTTCGGAACTGCATCAGCGGCAGATTTGGTTGAAGAACCCAATAGCTGGCCAAGCTTTTTTTCCAGCGATTGGATTTTCTCTTTGAGTGTGACGGCTTTGCGTAATTGTTGAACCGATAGACTGCTTAATAGTGTGCTCATAGGAATGGAATTAAGGTTTTTGACAGGAAAAGTCAATGATTGTAACGCTGGCGTCAAGTAATAAGAAGCTTTACGAATCTGATGAGTTCGAGGATGCTTCAGCTTCATGTCGGCAATCAAGCGATTCTGGCGCTACTGGTGCGGAAACTTCGAAACCGCAAAGGGAGGCGTTGACATGAGTGCCTTGATGGTCACGGTCATGCTTGCGGCCAGTTGCGTGCTGTGCAAGCTGGTTAATTTTCAAAGCCATTTTCAAAGCCCAATCAAAGGTTTTATTGCCAATTCCAAATTTGCTGACGGTTGCGAAATAGCTGCCATCATCGTTTTTTTGGGATGGTGCTTTCTTTGGCTTCCGTTCCGCAGCCATGAAGCGCAACAAAAAGCACATAAGGCGGAAATACAAAATCTCACTTCCCAGATTCAACAAGCGGAAGCGCTTTTTAATACGGTTGCGGAACACAAGGACAAACCGGCTGAAGCCGTCAGCCAAAAACAAAAAATCAAGGGTTCGTTGGGAGCTTATCTGGTTCAACTGGAAGATCGTGTTCTCGCGATAAAAAAGATGACTTTGTTGGAATACAATAAAAGTCTTAAAAATGAAGAAGACAAAGAGTCCATTGACCTGTTAAACGAAATCTATTTTTTCCTGGATTTAAACCTGGGCAAAGCCGAGTCCGCCGGTTTCAAGAGCCGGCCCGGCATCGCTTTCGCTTCGGTAAATGATTGGGGACAGTCCGCATTTAAGTCGGAGAAATGGCAGGGCATGATTGACAACTTGAATCATTACGCGAGCCAGCTGAAGAAGATCATCGAAAAACAAGGCTAAATCCCCAAGCGCCTTGCACGTCCTTTTCCCCGGCCACCACCACCCTCGACAGGTGCGGCCGGACGTTTTATCTTCCCACCATGGCCGCCACGGCAACCCCTGAAGTCCGGCCCGATATTGACCGCGACGAGAAACCCGGCTCGAGCACCGACCTCGAACCGGGCTACCTCGTCATTTGCTGGAACGACCCCGTCAACCTCATGGACTACGTGACGCATGTGTTTCAAATCGTCTTCGGCTGGCAGCGGCAGAAGGCCGAGGTCCACATGCTGCAGGTCCACAAACAGGGCAAAAGCGTGCTGGCGCGCGAGAGCATGGAAAAGGCGGAGTTTTACGTCCACCAACTCCAGAAATACAGCCTGCATGCGACCATGGAGCGCGACGAGGCGTGAAACTCATCCGGACCAGACGGGATAAATTGGTTTTTGAAATCAGCCAGTCGGAAAAGCGCCTGCTGTTCGATGTCCTCAAGCTCTATCCCCTGATTTCCGCGACGCATCATCGCCTCACCAAATCGGCCCGGACCGCCAAGCACGACGAAAACCAGCGGCTGTTGGAAGAATCGCTCGCCGCCCAGCGGGAGGAGAACCGGAAAAACGTCCGGGCCATGCTGGACGAACCCGGACATTTCAAGGAGACGGCTTCCGGCTTTCAGCTCACGCTCTCCGGGCCGGAAATTGAATGGCTGTTGCAGGTGCTCAACGATGTCCGCGTTGGAAGTTGGATCGCCCTCGGTTCGCCGGACCCGGAGTCGGGCAAAAAGATTGTGTTCAACGAAAAAATCCTGCCGCATTTTCGGATGATGGAACTTGCCGGCGCCTTTGAAATGGTTTTCCTTGATGCGCTAAGCCGGAACGATTCAG
>PLAY01000088.1 GCA_003134375.1 Limisphaerales bacterium
TGTTTTGAAAACTACGCGACAAGGTGAAGGAATATCTTTGGGAATTTCGCAATCTTCCGGTCGTGATCGAGGAAGATTCGTTGCCTTCCTGGTACGATCCCTATCCCAGTGTGCAACTTAGTGAATTTGCCAGCTGGAAAGAGGTGGCGGAATGGGCAGCGCGTCTTTATCCCCGGCCGCCACAACTCGCACCCGAACTGGTCGAGAAAATTAATACGTGGCAGCATTCGCTGTTGCAGCCGGAAGCACGACTGGCCTCGGTTTTGCAATTTATCCAGGATGAAATCCGTTATCTGGGCATCGAGTTTGGTCCCAACTCACATCAACCGAGCGATCCTTCCATGGTGTTTGCCCGCCGTTTCGGTGATTGCAAGGACAAGGCCTACCTTTTTTGCACTATTTTACAACAGTTGAACATTGATGCTTCCGTGGCGTTGGTGCATACCGAATATCGCGCCACCATCGCTGATTGGCTGCCTTCTCCGTATGCTTTTGACCATGTCGTCGTGCAAGTGCGCTTGAACGGCAAAACCTACTGGCTCGATCCCACGAAATCGCATCAAGGCGGACCGGTGGGTGACCGGTATTTTCCCGACTATGGCCGTTGCCTGCTGATCCGCCCGGAAACCACCGAACTGACGGTCATTCCGCAGCAGAAATCAGGTTGGCCGATAACCACGGTGCAGGAAATGTTTATGGTCCACGGACGGAAGGAACCAGCCGAAATGACCGTGCATACGCGGGCGGAAGGATTGGACGCTGACCGGTTGCGCGCGGCATTCGCCGATGTCGGCAGGAATGAATTGGAAAAGCGTTATTTGAACTTCTACGCCCGTGACTATCCCAAAATCAAAACCACCAAACCACTGGAAGTTTTAGACTACTCCGAACAAAACGTTTTTGAAACCTTCGAGCATTATCAAATTCAGGAGTTCTGGACGCTGTCGGATGATCGCCGAAAGTATGAATGCGAATTTTATCCCCGGATTGTCCTCGACCTCTTGGATGAACCCACTACGACGTTGCGGTCAATGCCTCTGGCTATCGGGTATCCCCGGCACGAAATCCTCCAAACCGAGGTGATCCTGCCGGAACTGTGGCCGGTGACGGGCAATACCAACCATGTCAGCACCACCGCCGCACAACTGACAACTAAACGGACGATCCAAACAAATGTGTTCTGGCTGAAGTATGAGTACCAGTCTCTGACCAATTGTATCTTGGTCACGAATGTCCCTGCATACCTCAAAAACATCAATCAAATGAAGGATTTGCTCGGGTATTCATTGACTTGGGCAAACGAGGAACTCCCGGCTTCGGCTGGAACCACCCACTTGAATTGGACCATCGTTTCCCTGGCAGGAATCTACATGATTCTACTGACGGCAGGCTATGCCATCCTTTACCGGATTCGCCGGCTTCCATTTCCGATTGGGTATGGAGAAGAGCCACCGGTCTTGGACCAACGACACGTCGGCTTGGGTGGCTGGTTGGTCCTGCCCGCCTTCGGGCTCTTTGCAAGGCCGATCCGCGTATTGTTTTTCATGGGAAGCAATTGGACCGTGTACTCGTCGGAATCTTGGCATTCCCTGACTGATCCATCCGGCGGTGCTTACCATGGATTGTGGGCACCATTACTGATCTTTGAACTTCTGGTAAATTTGACGCTTATGTCTTTCCCGGTGTTTTTGATCATTCTGTTTTTCCAACGACGCAGAACTTTCCCTCCGCTGTTTGTCATGTACCTGCTGTTTGCCGTTATAACTATTACGCTCGACCATTTTGAATTACAAATGATTCCTGCTGTGGTCGGGCAAAACAGCAGCTCCGTCAGCCGTGAACTGGCTCAATCCTACATAGCATGCGCCATCTGGATACCTTATATGCTGGTTTCAAAACGGGTAAAGGCGACATTTGTTCGTTGAATTCCACCAACTTTTGCCGGTGAAATGCCTGGGGCGGGACCATTGATTTATTTCAGCCACCAAGCGAGCAGCGGCGCGACGGCGAGTCCCGGCAGAAAATTGGCCAGTTCCACCCGGCGGACCTCAAAAATCATCAACGCAATGGCGCACGCGATCAGGCCGGCGGCGGCATTGACCGGATCCACCAGACTGTGCGCGGTGAGAAATGGTTTCGCGTAAAACTGGCAGGCGAACGTAATGCCGCCGAGAAAGGCATAGACGGGAAACGCCGACAGAGCGGACGGCCAGCCGAATATTTTCACGAAACCGGTCATGGCCAGACCATCCATCACGGCTTTGACCGCCAGCAGCCAGTAATAACCGGACGGACTTTCCATCGGCGGCAGACCATCGGTTACGGCTCCCAGCCAGCCCAGCGGCGCGGCGCAAAATAAAATAGCGCAGGCGGTGAAGCCATCGTCGCTTTTGCGCGGCGCACCGGTTGACGCGGACGCGACCAAATGGCCCGCGTGGCGGCCAAGACGATTCGAGATTTTTTGCAGGTGCAGCAGTTTGCCAATCCAAAATCCCAGCGTTATGGCGAGCACGGCAATGAACAGTTGCTTCGACGCCGGCAAAAAAGTTCCATTGACACTCAACCAGACAAGCCGCAGGCCAAAGAAAATGGTGAATGCGCCGAGGGCCGATCGAAAGAAAATCTGCGTGCGCAAGGACAGCGGTTTGGGCAGCGCCAAACCGAACAGCCCTCCGATTAAAATGCCCATTGCGTTGAGAAATGCGCCGGTCACACGCTGACTCAACGCAGGGTGCGGGCCAAAGTGCAAGCCGGAAAATGCGCGGGGTGGGAGCTGGCACTCCAAATCAGCCGAAATGCGGCATCATGGAGAAAGCTCCTACCTGCTTGCCCGCACGGCTGCGGCCTGTTACTCAAACGCGGATGGCCGACGCAAAAATCAGTTCCCGCAGTCCGTGGTTTTGGGTTCCCACGCTTTATGTGGCTGAAGGTCTGCCTTATGCGCTGGCGATGTCGGTGTCGCTGGTGCTTTATAAAAACCTCGGCGTGTCGAACACGGACATTGCGTTCTACACCAGCTGGCTGTATCTGCCGTGGGTCATCAAGCCGCTGTGGAGTCCGGTGGTGGATCTGCTCAAAACCCGGCGGCAGTGGATTTGGCTGACCCAATTGCTCATCGGCGCGGGTCTGGCCTGCGTGGCGCTGACCATTCCCGCACCGCATTTTTTCCAGCTTACGCTCGCATTTTTCTGGTTGCTGGCATTCAGTTCCGCGACCCACGACATCGCGGCGGACGGTTTTTACATGCTGGCGATAACCGAACACGAGCAGGCGTTTTTCAGCGGCATCCGCAGCACGTTTTACCGCGTGGCCATGATTTGCGCCCAAGGCGGGCTGGTGAGTCTGGCCGGGAAATTTTACCAGCGCACCGGCGATTATCCGACCGCATGGTTGATGGCGTTTGTGTTTGCTGCCGGATTTTTTTTGTGTCTGGGCATTTATCATTTTTTTGTCCTGCCCAAGCCGGCGATTGATCAACCCAAGCGCGCTGGTTCGTCAGGCAATCTCCTCCGCGAATTTTTAAAAACCTTCGGCACGTTTTTCCAGAAACCAAAAATCATCGTGCTCCTGCTCTTTTTGCTGCTTTACCGGCTGGGCGAGGCGCAACTCGTAAAAATGGTTCAACTGTTTTTGCTCGACCCGCGCGAAAAAGGCGGGCTGGGACTGATGAACGAACAAGTCGGTCTGGCTTATGGCACGATTGGCATCATCGCATTGCTGCTCGGCGGACTGCTCGGCGGTTTTGTCGTGGCGCGCCACGGATTGAAATTCTGGTTGTGGCCGATGTTGCTGGCGATTCATCTGCCCGACGCCGTTTTCGTCTGGCTGGCTTATGCGCAACCGGACAATTTTTGGGTGATCGGCGCGGGCGTCGCCGTCGAGCAATTCGGCTATGGGTTCGGCTTTACGGCGTTCATGCTTTACATGATTTACATCGCGCGCGGCGAACATCAGACGGCGCACTACGCGATTTGCACGGGCTTCATGGCGCTGGGCATGATGCTGCCGGGCATGTGGAGCGGCTGGTTGCAGGAACATGTCGGCTATCAACATTTCTTCGTATGGGTGCTGCTGGCAACCATTCCGAGCTTCATCGTCGCGTTGAAAATTCCGCTCGACGCGGAGTTCGGCCGGCGGCGTCAGGCCGGCTGAATTGACGCCGAAAAGAATTGCTTTGAACGCACCGGACTTCCCAAAATCCAAGTTTGAAATGAAATCAATCTGTTTCAATTGTTCCTGCCGGACATTCATCCTGGCGTTGTTGTCGGGTGCAGCGCTGTTCGGATTTTCATCGGGTGCCCGCGCGGAATTGTCGTTCGTCTTCACCAACTCCAGGTCCGCCGCCATGCCGCGCCGCCCAAGCATTATTTTGATTGTGGCCGACGGCCTCGGTTACGGTGATTTGAGTTGCTACGGCCAGACGAAATTCCAGACACCGAATCTCGACCGGCTCGCCGCCGGGGGCATTCGCTTCACGAGTTATTATGCGGGCGACGCGGTGAGTTCACCGTCACGCGCGGCGTTGATGCTGGGCAGGAATTCGGGCCACTTGAAACAGCGCGCCGACGTGGAGGTGCCGCTGGCGGCGGACGACATCACCGTCGCACAAATTCTCAAGCAATCCGGCTATCACACGGGTCTGATCGGCGGATGGGACCTGGGCGGTGACGGCACGACCGGTGCGCCGTGGAGCAAGGGTTTCGATGAATTTGCCGGTTACTTCGACCCCGCCAACGCGGAAAATTTTTATGCCGACCATGTGTGGCGTCACGATTCAGCAGCGCATCTTCAGGGCAACGCGGCGGTATATGCCAATGCCGGTGGTAAAAACGGCCAATACATTCCCGACCTGTTTACGACGATGTCAGTGAATTTCATCGGCAACAATCAACCTGACCGGTTCAATCATTACCGGCCATTTTTCCTGCTGGTGAATTACACCCTTCCGGGCGCCGGGAACGGGCGGGTTCCCACCGATGCGCCGTTTTCTGAAGAGCCGTGGCCGCAACCGGAAAAAAACAAGGCCGCCATGATTACGCGTTTGGACGCCAACATTGGCCAGTTGCTGGAACAGTTGAAAAAGCTGAACCTTGAAAGCAACACGGTGGTTTTCTTCACGAGCGACACCGGGCCGCAAATGAACGGCGGCGTTGCGCCAAAATTGTTCCAAAGCACCGGGCCGTTTCGTGGCATCCGCGGCGACCTTTACGACGGCGGCCTGCGGGTGCCAATGATTGCGCATTGGCCGGGCAAAATCCCCGCCGGCCAGGTCAGTGATTTTCCCGGCGTGGCGTGGGATTTTCTGCCGACGGCGACGGACATGGCCTTGATCCAATCGCCGACGAACATCGACGGCATTTCCATTTTGCCGACGCTGTTTAACCAAACCCAAACCAACCGGCATGAATCGTTTTATTGGAAGCTCCAAAGTCGCGATGAGGCCCAGGCTGTTCGCATGGGGGATTGGAAGGTTATGCGGTTAAAAGCCGATGCGCCACTGGAACTTTACAATCTCAAAACTGATCCAGGCGAAACCAACAACGTCGCGGCTAAAAATCCCGACGTGATTAAAAAGTTCGAGAGCCTTTTGAAAAACCAGTGACGTGTTGCTTGTTGGAGTTCACGCTCCCGCCTCGGCGAAGCCTGGGTCAGCGCGTTCCCGGCGGCAATCCTGGGGGTGGATTGAACTTCAACCGCGATGTTCTTAATGCGCCGGGCTGGCCGGCAACGGCGCGTTCACGTCCCGCTCCCGCTCGACTTTGCGAACCTCGAAGCTGAGCCACAAAACCGCCAGCGCCACGCCCAATAAAAATGCCGCCAGCACAAACCACGGCCATTGGTGGCGCCGTGGATTTTCATTTGGATCGTCCATGCCGATTTCATTGTAGCGGCGGCTGATGACGGATGCAAACGACTCGACCGGGGCAATTTTTGCGCTACCTTCACCTTCATCGCGCCCATGCAGGAAGCCGAATTGCCAGAAAATTTGCCGCCGCCGCCGGTTCCAGCCGGCGACCCGGCTGCGCCGAACGGCTTCGCCGAGGCGAGCGACCATCCGTATGCCATTTTCCGGAACCGGGACTTCACGTTTTATCTCCTGGGCCGCCTGGTGGCATTGCTCGGCCAGCAGATGTTCGCCATGGCGGTGAGCTGGGAACTTTATGAACGCACCGGTTCAGCGCTGGCGCTGGGCCTCGTGGGACTCACGCAAATGGTTCCGATGTTATTGTTCACGCTGCCGGCGGGACATGTCGCGGACAATTTCAACCGCAAACGGGTCGTGATGTGGATGACGGTGGTTTTGGCGATGTCGAGCGCCGGCGTGGCCGTGATTTCGGTGCTCCAGGCGCCGGTTTACTGGATTTACCTCTGCCTGTTTGTTGGCGGCACCGCCCGCACCTTCATGTGGGCGGCCAACGCCGCCTTTTTACCGGCGCTGGTGGACCGCAAGGTGTTCCCGCGCGCGGTGAACTGGAACGTCAGCGTGTTTTATCTGTCCAGCATCATCGGCCCGGCCACGGCGGGCGGAATCATCGCCTGGATGGCCGGGCATCATTCGGCTTCTCCCGCCGCGCCCGTTTACGCCATCAATGCGCTGACATCGCTGGCCTTTTGCGGGTTCATCAGCCGGGTGCGCCGGCAACACACCGTCGCCGTCAAGGAACCCATGACACTCCAGGCGCTGCTGACGGGATTCAAGTTCGTCTATGCCAGCAAAATAATTCTGGGAATCCTCTCGCTCGACATGTTCGCGGTGCTGTTGGGCGGCGCAACGGCGCTGCTGCCGATTTATGCGAAGGATATTTTGTTCGTCGGGCCGGGCGGACTCGGAGTTTTGCAGGCGGCGATGCCAATGGGTTCCCTGCTCTGCGTGTTTATTTTGAATCACCGTCCGCCGCTTCAAAAGGCCGGGCGCGCGATGTTGCTGGCCGTGACGGTCTTCGGGCTGGCCACGATTGGGTTCGGGTTTTCGACGTGGTTCTGGTTTTCGATTCTCATGCTGTTCACCTGCGGCGCGGTGGACAACGTGAGCGTGGTGGTGCGGCACACGCTGGTGCAAATGCTCACGCCCGATGACAAGCGCGGACGCGTCTCCGCCGTCAACAACCTCTTCATCACCACGTCCAACGACTTGGGCGGGTTCGAGTCGGGCACCGTGGCGCAAATCTTCGGGCCGACGATGGGCCACACCATGGTTGCCGGCGCGGTGATTTCTGTCGTGTCCGGCGGGATTGGGACGATATTGGTTGTCGGCGCAGTGGCATTGATCTGGCCGGAGATTCGGAGATACGGGAAGCTGGCGTAATACTTGACGCGGGCGTACAGAGGTTTATTTTCGGCGCATGAAACGCATTTTAGTCTGGTTCTTAATTTTAAGTTTTTCCGCTGCCGCCGCGCGCGCCCAGGACGACGCGACCCAGCAGCAAATCAACAAACTCAGCGGCCAGGTTCAGGACCTGCTCGACGCGCAGGCGTTGCAGGCCAAGCGCATCACCGCACTGGAAACGGAAATCAGCGAACTGCACGACAAATCCAGCCAGCCGGGCGCTGCGGACACCGCCAACGCCGATGATTTGAAAAAGCTCGCCGATCAGGTCCAGGAACTTGCCAAAAAACAGCAGGCTGACAATGACTTGATTCTAAAGGAAATCGGAAAACTCGGCAAAGCCAGCGGTTCGTCATCGGGACACAGGTCAACGCCGAGCGTGACGACGAATACCGCAACGGCCGGTTCAAGCGCCGGCGGCAAGGAAAACGGTTACGAATACAAAGTCGCGGAACGCGACACGCTTTCGATCATTGCCAGGGCGTATCGCGAGCAGGGCATCAAGGTGACGTCGGACCAGATTCTGAAGGCGAATCCGGGGTTGAATCCGAACAGCCTCAAGGTCGGGCAGAAAATTTTCATCCCGGCGCCGGCGCAGTGATTTTCTTCGGAGGGCCGAGCTCCGCGAGTCCCCAATTGATTTAAAAATCAGGGGCTAGTGTAAACGCAGTAGTGTCCAGTTAAGAAAGTCTTTAGGGAGCGGAACTGGCTGAGAGTGATGAGGTTTTGCGGTGAGCGGATTGTTGTCGATTCCGAACCGGGAGATGGTTTTTGGGGTCATGCCTGCTTATCCCACCGCTTTTGCTCAGATCACATCTCAGCTTTATCAGACCGAGTTTGCTCGCTGTGTGGATCAGCAGCTCGGCCCTCCGAAGCAGCGAAACCTTTTCGTTTGCGCGGCGTCTGTTACACTTTGTCCGCGATGCCGGTTCCACCCGACCCCGATGCCGTTCTGATGCTGCGTGTCAAACGCGGCGACCGGGCGGCATTCGCCGAACTGGTGGAAAAATACAAGCAGCCGGTGATGAATTTCGTTTACCGCTCGCTGCGCGACGAGACCGAGGCCGAAGACCTCGCGCAAAATGTTTTTTTACAGGTTTACAAATCCCGTAGCCGCTACCGGCGGACGGCGAAATTTTCCACGTGGCTCTTCACCATCGCGCGCAACCTTTGTCTGAACGAGTTCCGCCGCCGCTCGCGTCATCCCGCCGAATCCATCGAGGAAACCCACACCGAAAACGAGGACCAACCGCAACGGCAATACGAGGACAAATCGCAGATGGCGCCCCCGGAAAAGCTGCTGCACCGCGAACTCGCCCAAAAAATCGAGGAGGCGCTGGCCGAACTGCCCGAAAACCAGCGCAGCGCCATTTTGCTCTGCCGGCAGGACGAGTTAAGCTACGAGGAAATTGCCGGCATTCTGGACTGCTCGCTTTCGGCGACGAAATCGCTCATCCATCGCGGGCGCGAAACGCTTAAGGAAAAGCTCAAACGCTACCTGAGCACGGGCGATTGGAGTGGGTGAAAACGTAAATTTCGGAGGGCGGAGCACTGCAACGCCCTGACTGGCCTGAAATATGGGGGCTCGGGGAACTCGCCCCTCCGAATGAGCGGACGGTCGGCAGATGCTGCATGGCTTCGGGAAAATTGATGAGTGCGGCTTTCTGCCGAAAGCCGCTACGCCCGGTTGGAAATGAAAATCGGTCACGAGTCGCCGACAGGAGCTAACTGGTTCGTTTCCGGCCTGAATCGGTTCGGCGGACTGTGATTAATTATTTATCGTATTCTCGATAACCGAGGGCATTCAACTTCTCTCTAATCTTGGCGTTTTCTTTACTCTTTCCCGTGTAAAAGGCAAACACCTTTAGCGAGGTTGCGAGACACTGATTGAGAATCGAATCAACATTGAGCGATGTTGTTCCAATTCTGATTGATTTCAATTCGGTGAGATGCTCTAGCCCTTTCAAACTGTGCAGGGTTTTGCAATTAAAAATTCTGAAGGACTGAATGCTCTTATTGGACGACGTGAAACAAATGCCCTCAAGACGAATTTGATTCTCGATTGCCAACGAGCGCAGAGAAGGGAAAGTGCTAACTTGATAATGGAGACACGCCTAGACAATATGGCTAGACATCACACGCGCATGGAAACCATCGGCACCCTATTCCTGATTTGGTTCGCACATGCAGCCATTGGAGCGGTGCTGTCTGCGCCGATTCTTTTCTTTGGCCGAAAGCGGGTCGGTTGGGCGCGTTGGGAGTGGCTGGCTCTGATTATTCCATTCTGCGTGTGGATGCTTTTAATGCTTTCCCCGCTTTCTACAGGACGAAAGAGTTTGGCGAATCTTGGAGAGCCGGTTTATATCAGCTTTGCCATGCCGGTTTTGGCATTGGTACGTGTTGCTATAGGTACGAGGATTACAGAGAGGGTTTATGCTGCCAGCTTCATTTCCGCTTTGTGCGTGATAGCAGCGGCAGTTTTCTTTATGGTTCCGTTCAAACCAGAGTGACCAAGATGTCTAACAAATCGTAAATTGATCATGTCCATTCTCGTCAAACCCGACACCAAGGTCCTCGTCCAGGGCATCACTGGCAGCTTTGGCGCGCGGCACGCGCAGCTCTCGATTGATTACGGCACGCAGGTCGTCGCCGGTGTCACGCCCGGCAAAGGCGGCCAGGTCTTCGAGCACGGCGGAAAGAAAGTCCCCATTTTTGACACAGTCGCCGAGGCGGTGAAACAAACCGGTGCGACAGCTTCTGCTGTTTTCGTTCCGGCAGCCTTTGCCGCCGACGCAATTCTCGAAGGCGCGGATGCCGGGCTGGAGCTGGTGGTTGCCATCACCGAAGGCATTCCCGTGCGCGACATGATTCGTGTGAAGAGCGTACTGCAAGGCCACGCGACGCGGCTCATCGGCCCGAATTGTCCCGGCATCGTCACACCCGGCAAAGGCAAGGATTCCCACGGTGGCTGCCGCATCGGCATTGCGCCCGGTTATATCCACAAAAAGGGGCACGTCGGCGTCATTTCGCGCAGCGGCACGTTGACATATGAAGCCGTCTGGCAACTCACCACCCGTGGCGCGGGTCAAAGCACGTGCATCGGCATTGGCGGCGACCCGGTTTCCGGGCTTTCGCATCTCGATGTAATCAAGTTGTTCAACGCCGATCCGGACACGCACGGTGTTCTTATCATCGGCGAGATCGGCGGCAGCGCCGAAGAAGAAGCCGCCCGATGGATCCGGAAAAATTGCAAAAAACCTGTGGCTGGATTCATCGCCGGGGTAACGGCGCCGCCCGGGCGCCGCATGGGCCACGCGGGCGCCATCATCAGCGGCGGCGAAGGCATGGCGGAGGCAAAAATCGCGTCATTCAAAGCCGCGGGCATCGGCGTCGCCGCCACGCCATCGGAAATGGCGGATACATTGTTGAAGATGATGTGAAGCGTGATGCGTGAAACGTAAAGCGTGATTCGGCATTGCGCATCCGTCAGGCATCACGTATCACGTTTCACGCATCACGTCACATGGCCCTGATTGACTTCATTTTGAACCTTGCGGGCTTGTTGTTGTGGCTGAACTGGCGTTCGGTCCGCTTCGACCCGCTCGGCCGACGGACGCCGGCAACGTTGATTGGCACGCTTCGGCGGGCCGAACCGCGGCGTTTGCGGAGATGGCATTTGCTGGCGGCGCTGGGCGGCCTGCTGCTGTTGCGCGCAGTGCTTTACTGGCAAATCGGCGCGGGCGTGGGCTGGGCGGCGGGAAAACTGAATCTGGGCATCATCGAACTCTCGTTCCGCAGCGATTCTTTCGGGCGCATTCTGCTGTTTTCCATTTTCAGCTTCGGGTTGACGCTGGGCGTGCTTTATCTCTGGCTGCTGCTGCTTTCCATCCTGGCCGGGCCGGAACCCCTGCCCTTCCATCGTCTGGTGCGAATGCCCTTGGGCGGCATTGATCGCTGGGCGCGCTGGTCAAAACTTCTCCTGCCGCTGATGGTCATGTCGGTTTTTTGGTGGCTGGCGAGTTGGCTGCTGGCCTGGCTGCAAGTCATTCCCCCACCCGTCTCGCCGGCGCATCGCATCGAAGAATCGCTGGTCATCGGGCTGGGCAGTTATCTGACGTGGAAATATCTCGCCGGCGCGTTGCTCGCCCTGCATCTGTTGAACAGTTACATTTACTTCGGCAAACATCAGTTTTGGAGTTATGTGAACGCCGAAGCGCAAACGTTGCTGTCGCCGTTGCGCGCGGTGCCGCTGCGGGCGGGCAAGGTGGATTTTGCGCCGGTCGTGGGGATTGTGCTGGTGTTTCTGGCGGCTGAACTGGCCGGGAGCGGACTGGTTTCGCTCTACGGAAAACTGCCGTTTTGAGGGTTTATCGTCCCTTCACGCAGGCACCTCGGTCTTACCCTTGGGGAATTTGGCCGAGATGACCGCGCCCATGCCCGGCTCACTTACAATGGAGAGTGTGCCGCCGTGCAAGGCAACGAGCCGTTTGGCGATGACCAGGCCGAGCCCCAAACCCTGCTGTTCCTGCATCGTGCGGTCGAACTGCATATAAGCGCCGACACGCGTGATTTGCTCGGTGCTAAATCCGCGACCCTGATCACTGATGGCAAGGGTGATGGTGTTGAACGCCTCGTTCAGCGACAAGCGAATGGACGAGCCGGGATCGGAAAACTTGAAGGCGTTTTGAGACAGTTCATCCACCACCTTGCTGAGATATTCCTCGGCCATCGGCACGGGAATGTCCGCCAGCTCGAAGGACAAATCCGGGGAACGATTCACGACCGCGGCCTGCGCGGCGGCATGCTTCTCAAGCAGCGCAACGGGATGTTCCGTCCGGCCGAGACGCAGGGCGTTGACGTTCTTCGGGTCGGCGGCAATCAATTCAAGCTGCGCGTAAATCAAAAAGTTTTCGATGAGCCGTTCCAGCCGCTTGCCGGACTGGTGAACGACGTGGCCCATTTCAGCAATTTCGGCGGGTTTGAGTTTGGCGGCGTCGGCGGCGAGAATTTCGCCGTAGGCGAGAATGCCGTTGAGCGGCGTGCGCAACTCGTGCGGCAGCATCAGGCTGATGTTGTCACGCAAATGAGCGAGTTTGCGCTCGGCTTCATCGCGCACGGTCTGGGCTTTTTTCAGACGCGCATCCACGGCGGCGTAAAGCGCATCGGTGGTGAAAGGTTTCGGCAGGTAATCGTCGGCTCCCAATTCCATGCCGTGCCGCATGCCCGCGTTGTCGGCGAGGCCGGTCATCAGGATGAACGGAATGGAGGCCGTGGGCGCTTCCGTGCGCAACGAGGACAGGGTCAGATAACCGTCCACTTTTTCCATGTTCACGTCGCAGAGGATGAGGTCGGGCAGTTCTTTGCGCGCTTTTTCGATGCCATCCGCGCCATTGACGGCTTCGATAACTTCAAAGCCTTTTTGCTTCAGCGCCAGATACATCATCTCGCGCAGCCACTCCTCGTCGTCTATGACCAAAATTTTCTTCATGGCACTTGTGTTCTGAAATGAGCAGGATTTATGCCTTTCCTCAAGCGATTCTGCCTCCAAATCTTGGAGACAAAATCAAAAACCACAACGTCTATTTGCTCTGCATTTACTTGCGTTCCGCGATGGGCACGTAATGGTTGAGCGTGCGCCCGGTGTAAATCTGCCGCGGCCGATAGATGCGGCTTTTCGACTCCTCCATGATTTCCTTGTAATTCGCAATCCAGCCGGGCATCCGCCCAATCCCAAAAATCACGGTGAACATCTCCACCGGAATGCCGAGCGCGCGCATGATGATGCCGCTGTAAAAATCCACGTTCGGATACAGCTTCCGTTCGATGAAATACGGCTCCTTGAGCGCCGCCGCCTCCAGATGTTTGGCGATGTCCAACAACGGGTCATTGATGTTCAGCTTGGACAAGACGTCGTCGCAGGCTTTCTTGATGATTTTGGCGCGCGGGTCGTAATTCTTATAGACGCGGTGGCCAAAACCCATGAGTCTCTTGCCGCTGTTTTTGTCCTTCGCCGCCGTGATGAATTTTGAGCCGTCGTCGCCTTCGCGATGAATTGCCTCCAGCATTTCAATCACCGCCTGGTTCGCGCCCCCGTGTAACGGTCCCCACAGCGCGCACACGCCCGCGGCGCAACTGGCGAACAGGTTCGCCTGGCTCGACGCCACCATGCGCACGGTGGAGGTGGAGCAATTCTGTTCGTGGTCCGCGTGCAGCAGGAAAATCAAATCGAGCGCCCTGACGACCTCCGGCTTCAATTCAAAATCCTCGTACGGCGTCGAGAACAGCATGTGCAGGAAGTTCGCCGTGTATTTGTAGGCCTTCTTCGGGTAAATCAGGGGCAGCCCGCGCGACTTGCGATACGAATACGCCGCAATCGTCCGCACCTGCGAAATCAGCCGCGCCACGTAAACGTCAAAATCCTTCGTCTCGCCCCATTTCCAGGACATCAGCCGCTCGTCAAAGCAACTCGCCGCGTTGATCATCGCCGAGAGAATGGCCATCGGATGCGCCCCCGTCGGAAAACCCTCGAAATGAAACTTCATGTCCTCGTGCAGGAACTGGTTGTCAGTCAGCAAATCCGAAAAATGCTTCATCTGCGGGCGGCTGGGCAGGTCGCCGTAAATGATTAGATACGCCGTCTCGACGAAGTTGGATTTTTCCGCCAGTTCCTCGATGGGAATGCCGCGATAGCGCAGGATGCCCTTGTCACCGTCAATGAAGGTGACCTTGCTGACGCATGAACCCGTGTTGCCATAGCCATCATCCAGCGTGATGTAGCCCGTGTTCGCACGCAGCGATGAAATATCCACCGCCTTTTCTCCTTCGCTGCCTTCGACCGTCGGCAGCGGATATATTTTCCCATCCAACTCCAGTTTTGCCTCTTTGCTCATGTGCTCCATTTTCGATGTCGGCATTTAATGCCCGTTTTAGAAAGTTTGGCGTTGGAATGATGATTTTGCAAGCGGCTAAAACCGGATTTTAATAAAATCATGCGCCGATTTCGCTGGCTTGGTGTTGAACTTGTTGGCTGAATTCAGCCGTCACATGAAACGCTGGGCCGCGCTCACCGTCCTGCTTTACGCCGTTGCGTTGTTCCTGCTGACCGTGCCCGCCATCTGGATTGCCTTCAACGGCTGGTCGGACAAGGACGTCAGTCTGCAAAACGCGCTGAAAATGTATCTGCGTTGGGGCTACTGGCTCTGGCTGGCCGTGCTCGTCGCTGGTCAGGCATTGCTGCTTTTGCTGCCCATCAACATCGCCGAACGCCGCCTGCCCGCGCGTCGTCCGCTCAAAACCCCCGTCATCGTCACCGCGTTTTTTCTGGCGAATCTCTGCTTCGCCGGGCTGCTCTCGATTCTTTGCCTCTACTTCAAAGAAGATGGCTTTAATTTTTTCGGTTACTTCCTGCCGTTCAAACCCAACCAGGTGTCGCCCTCCAACTTTTCAACCGAATTGGGAGCCGTCATCACCGGGCTGGCTTTCTGGATCATTTGGGCCGTCATCTTTCGCAGCTTCGCCAAATCCGACGATCCGGACACGTTGCTCAAACGCAGCACGCGCTGGCTCCTGCGCGGCAGCATCCTCGAACTCCTCGTCGCCGTGCCCAGCCACATCATCGTCCGTCGCCGCGGCGACTGCTGCGCCCCTCTCGGCACATTCTGGGGCATCGCCACCGGCATCTCCGTCATGCTGCTCTGCTTCGGACCCGGCGTGTTCTTCCTGTTCGTCGAACGCTGCCAACGGCTGCAACCTAAATCACCGGACGCCGCCAGTCAGCCGGCACAAAAATAATTTCCGCTTTCCTTTCGCACGCCGCAGCTTAACTTTCGCGCAGGCAAATGGCTTTAAAACTGTTTAACACGCTGTCGCGCTCAATCCAGGAGTTCGCGCCGCTCGCTCCCCCAAAGGTCGGCATGTATTGCTGCGGGCCGACCGTCTATGACTTCGCCCACATCGGCAACTGGCGCACGTTCGTCTTCGGCGACCTCGTTCGCCGCTATCTTGAATTCAAGGGCTACGCCGTCACGCATGTGATGAACATCACCGACGTGGAGGACAAAATCATCAAGCGCGTCCGCGAAAACAAAACGTCACTCCGCGAATTCACCGGCAAATACGAAGCCGCATTTTTCGAGGACTTGAAAACGCTGAATTGCCTTCTGCCGCACCACACGCCGCACGCCACCGAACACATCGCCGATATCATTGCGCTCATTGAAAAGCTCATCGCGCGCAGCATTGCCTATAAAGCCGCCGATGGCTCGGTTTATTTCAGCATTGAAAAATACCGCGGTTGCGGCTGCACCTACGGCCAGTTGCTCAAACTCAACTTCGACGAAATGAGGGCGGGCGAGCGGGTCAAAAGCGACGAATATGCCAAGGAATCCGTCGCCGATTTTGCGCTGTGGAAGGCGCGCGTGCCGGAAGACGGCGACGTTTTTTGGAAGAGCGAATCGCTGGGCGAAGGCCGTCCGGGCTGGCACATCGAATGTTCAGCCATGAGCATGAAGGTGCTCGGCGAAAGTTTTGACCTGCATCTCGGCGGCGAGGATCTGATTTTTCCGCATCACGAGGACGAAATCGCCCAAAGCGAAGGCGCGACCGGCAAACCGTTCGTCAAACACTGGCTGCACGGCGCCTTTCTGCTGGTGGAAGGCAAAAAGATGAGCAAATCGCTCGGCAACTTTTTCACGCTGCGCGATTTGCTGGCCAAAGGTTTCACCGGCCGTGAAATTCGTTTTTCACTGCTCACCGCGCATTATCGCGAGACGTTCAACTTCACACTTGAAGGCTTGCGAGCCACACGTGAAGCGTTATCGCGAATTGGCACATTTTTACATTTTCTCTTGGAATTAAAAGGATTGAATGAAGCTGAATCAGATTCCGAATTGCTCGCGGCATTTTCAGAAGCTTTGGATGACGATTTGAATGTGTCCAAAGCATGGGGAGTTGTGTTCGAGTGGATCAGAAAAACAAACCGGCTGATTGCAGAAGGTAAATTATCAAAACAAGAAGCGGCAAAGTGCTATGCGACATGGATAGAGTTAGATAAAGTTTTTGGCATTGGTGGAACTGTCGAATGGCTTTATCCTAAAGAAGCTGAAAAACGATTTTTGGGGGAATTGTTGGAAGACCGCGAAGCTGCTCGCAAAGCAAAAGATTTCAAACGCGCCGATGCGATTCGTGATGAATTGAAGGCCAAAGGCTGGGGCATCGAAGACACGCCCAAAGGGCCAAAATTGAAGAAGATTTGAAAAAACATCGAACATCGAACTCCGAACTTCGAATTGTTTCAACTTCGATATTCGATGTTCAGCGTTCGGCGTTCGGCGTTCGATGTTCTCAATTTCACCATGAAAAGCTTGTTCATTACCTTTGAAGGCACGGAAGGTTGCGGCAAATCCACACAGGTGGAGCTGCTGGCCGAACGGTTGCGCGCACTGGGACATCGTGTGCGCGTGTTGCGCGAACCGGGTGGCACACCCATCGGCGAGGAAATCCGCCACACGCTCAAGCACAGCAAGGTGAACGTGACCATGACTTACGAAACTGAATTGCTGTTGATGAATGCCAGCCGGGCGCAACTCGTCCGCGAAACCATCCGTCCGGCGCTGGCCGTCGGCGAAATTGTCGTGTGCGACCGCTTTTACGATTCGACGACGGCGTATCAGGGATACGGGCGCGGGTTGGATCTGGCGCTGGTCAGGAGCGTGATTGACTTTGCCGTCGGTGACACGCGGCCCAACCTGACCCTGCTGCTGCACGTGCCGCCGGAAGTCAGCGCCGAACGCCTGCAGTCGCGTCAATCCACCCTGCCCTTTGTCCGCGACCGGATTGAGGAAGGGGACAGATATTTCTTTGAGCGGGTGGCCCAGGGTTACGAAGCCATCGCCGCCGCCGAACCGAACCGGGTGCGCGTGGTGAGCGCCACGGGCGCAATTGATGTCGTCTGCGAAAACATCTGGGAGCTGGTTCGACCGGTGCTGCCGCGCATCGGACGCTGGTGAAAACTACGGTTTGGAGTTCCGGCTTCAGCCGGTCTTCCCGCCTAAAGGCGGAACTCCAAACGGTTCTACGTCCTTGCCGAATTCGCGGCAACGGTTAACCTTTGGCGGAAACCATGATCGAAAAAACCATTGGCGAAATTGAGGCGAAAATTCGCGGCACAAACGCCGTCAGCGAAGAGCGCAAACGCGAGTTGCTCCAGTTGCTCGGCACGCTCAAGTCCGAGGTCGGCAAGCTGGCGAAAACCCACGACGAACAGGCCGAAAGCATCGCCGGCTTCGCCCGGCTTTCCGCCCATGAAGCCACGCGAACCAACCAGAATCCGCAATCACTCCAGCATTCAGTTCAGGGATTGCGCTCGTCGGTGGACGGATTCGAGAAATCGCATCCCAAGCTCGTCCAGATCGTCAACGCCATCAGCAATATCCTGTCGAATTTGGGGATTTAGAACCGCGCCTTCGTCCTCGTTCTCCTTCTCGTCCTCGTCCTCGATTTTCTGCTTTCGATTATGAGGACGACGACGAGGAGGATTTTTCAATCTTCCCGCGGCTCCAGCTTCGCAATCGCCGCCATGATTTCGTCGGCGATTTGCTGGTAGATTTCCTTGAGTCGCGCCCGGGAACAGTTTTTTGCCTCGGCCCGCAATTTTTCAAAACGCATCGGCTCGCCGTATTTCACCGCGACAGGAAACGGGCGCGGAAATTTTTGATTCCGCCCATACGCTTCAAAAGTTCCAAAGGTCCGCACCGGAATCACAACGGCATCCGATTTGATGACCGTCAGCCCGATGCCCGAGCGCGCGGGCTGCAACCGGCCATCGCGCGTCCGCGTGCCCTCGGGAAATAAAATAATCGCGCCGCCGGCGAGCAACCGGTCTAAAATCGTCTTCAATCCCGCCGCGCCGCCGCCGTCGCGATCCACCGGCACGGAATTCCACGAACGCAACAGCGCGCCCATCCCGGGAAACCGGAACAAACTTTCGCGTGCCAGATAGTTGATGCCCCGGTGCAGGCCGGACCCGACCAGCGGCGGATCCAGAAAGCTCGCGTGGTTGGAGGCCAGAATAACCGCGCCGGTCAACGGCACGCGCTCCGCATTGAACACGCGCCAGCGGAAATAAAACCGGTACAGCGCGCGAAAACCGAGCCAGCCGAGGCGGTAACTGATATTCATACGCAAAGAAAGTCGAGGATGGAGGATGGAAGGTGCGCTTCGTGGTTTGGATTTGCCATTCTCCATCATCCATCCTCCATCATCGTTTCACCGCCGCCAGCCGGCGGCGGACCTCCGCCAGAATCAAACCGCTCGTCTGCTCGGATGTCATGCTCGAATTGTTAATGACCTTGGCGCCCAGCCCGATCATCAACGGCGCCGTTGCGCGCTGACTGTCGCGCTGGTCGCGCGCCGCGAGATTTTCCTGGACCCCGTCGGCGGCGCGGCGGCGCGAGCGTTCTTCCAGTTTCGCATCAAGATAAAATTTGAAATCGGTTTCGGGGAAAACATTCGTCCCGATATCGCGCCCTTCCATGACGAGATTGCCGAACTGAACGCACTCGCGCTGGCGTTTGACCATCCATTTGCGCACTTGGGGAATCGCTGCGACGTGCGGCACGGCGGCGGCGGTTTCGGGCGTGCGGACTTCCTTTTCGGGATAATAACCGCCCACGAGCAATCGCACGCGGCCATCCACACACACCAGTGACGTTTTCCATTTGCGGCACGCAGAAGTGACGGCTTTGGCGTCCGACACGTCAATCCGGTTTTTCAAGCAATACCACGCCAGCGTGCGGTACATCGCGCCGGTGTCCACGTAAATGTAGCCGAGCGCCCGGGCCACGAGCTTCGCGTTCGTGCTCTTGCCGCTCGCGCTCGTCCCGTCAATCGCAATCACAATTGGTTGTTTCAAATTTTTTCCTCGTAGCTGCGTCTCGGCAGAGCGCAGCAAATATATTCAGTCAGCGGCGCTCTGCCGAGACGCCGCTACGGAAATTAATCCGCAAATAGTTCCTTCATTTCCAGCTTCCGCCCCATCTTCGCGTCCAGAATCGTCGCGCCCAGCCCTTTCGGCGGCGGCGCGGCCAGTTTCTGGAAGAAATTTGGGAACGTCTTTTTCACGCACGCGGGATTCTTGATTTTGATGCCCGGCACTTTCAATCCCAGAATCGCAAAACACATCGCCATGCGATGGTCATTGTAGGTTTCAATCTCCGCGCCGTGAAGCTTGGACGGATAAACCGTCAACGTGTCGCCTTCCTCGACCACCTTCGCGCCGCATTTGGTCAACTCGTTTCGCAACGCCACAACGCGCTCGCATTCCTGAACGCGGAGGCGGCCAAGATCGATAAATTTAATGGGCTGGCCAGCAAATGGCGCAAGGATAGTTGCCGTCATAATGCTGTCGGCCAACTCATTCAATCGAGAAATCACACGTTTCATCCCAACGTTGAGTCCCAATCCAATATAAATTCTAAATTGAGCATCCAGTTGCCATTGCGATTCAGTTCTTGGCCAGTCATAAACAATTATTTCATTACTGAATCCTGCTCTTTCAAAAAGCCAAGCAACTCCCCAAAAATAACTCCCGCTCGAAGCGTCCGGCTCGATTTGAAATTTCCCGCCGCTTTTTGGAAACGCCTCAATCATCTTGGAAGTCATCGCCACATAAGGCGACTCCTCCGCGTTTTCCCCGACAACTTCAATTTTCCATCCGCCAGTTTTCGCGCAGAGCAGCAGTGCCGACGCAAACTGCGAGCTTTCCTCGATGCTTACCGTAGCAGCCGACGTGAGTCGGCTCTGATTTCTCCCCGAAGAAGTTTGAGTCGACTCACGTCGGCTGCTACCACCAAAAATCACCGCTGGCAATTTGTCATTCGGCGAATCCACACGATAACCCAGCTCGCGCAATGCCTGGAACAACGCCGCCTGCGGACGCTCGTGCATCCGTGGCACACCATGTAGCCGGTAAACACCTTTGCCCAGGCAAACCAGCACCGTCAGAAATCGCGCCGCCGTGCCCGCATTGCCCACAAACAATTCCAACGGATTTTCCGCCGTGCCGCCGCCGGGAATGGTTCCCCCCCGGCCATAAACCGTGATGGTGCGATTGCAAATTTCATCCGGATCGGGCGCGACATTCACCATGAAGCCGAGTTTCTGCAAACATTCGACCATGATTTGCGTGTCCTCGCTCCAGAGCGCGCCGGTCAAAATCGTCTCGCCGTCCGCCAGCGCCGCCAGAACCAGCGCGCGGTTCGTGATGCTCTTCGACCCGGGCACGGTGATTTCCGCGCGCACCGGTTTGTCGAGCGGTACAATTTCGATGAGATCGGGTAAAGCCATTTTAACCACGGATGGACACGGATGGACACGGATACGGAAAAACTCCGACACGAATTCCACGAATTAACGCTAATTCAATTCGTGCAAATTCGCGCAATTCGCGTCTCAAAAAAAATCCGTGTTTATCCGTGTTCATCTGTGGTTGATTCATTCCGATGACGGCGAGACACAGCCGGCGCACCAGTTGTCGCGGCGCTGCTTGGCCGTCTCAAAAAACTTCGCCATGGTCTTCGCGTCCCCTTTTTTCAACAGGCGTTGAAATTTCTGCAAATCGGCGATGAAGGCATCCAGCGATTTCGTCAGGTTTTTGCGGTTGGCCAGGGCGATGTCGCGCCACATTTCGGGCGAGCCGGATGCGATGCGCGTCGTGTCGCGAAAACCGTTCGCGCAGAGCGCGGCCTGATGTTTGGGCTGCGCCGGATTCAAAACATGGCTGGCCAAAGTCGCCGCGATGATGTGCGGCAAATGGCTCGACCGGCTCACGAGTGAGTCATGCATTTCCGGCGTCAATCGCAGCACGCGCGAACCAATCGCCCGCCAAAACTGTTCCACTTTTTTCAGCGCGGCCTGGTTTGTCTTTTTCACCGGGGTCAGGACGCAAACGGCGTCCACGAACAAATCCGCGCGCGCGGCGCCGACGCCGGTTTTTTCCGCACCGGCCATTGGATGACTGCCGACAAAATGCGCGCCCGCTTTGGCCACCAGCGATTCGAGTTCGCGCACGACGCTGGCTTTGACGCTGCCAACATCGGTGACAATGGCGCCGCGCTTCAAGGCCGGGAGCATTTCCCGAACGCGCGAACGCATCTGCGACAGCGGAGTGCATAGGATGACGAGGTCGGCATCCCAAACGGCCGCCAGCAAATCGGTGGTGGCGAAATCCACTGCGCCCGCCCGTTCACAGTCTTTCAGGCTGGCGCGACGGCGGACGAAACCCGCGGTCTGGCGCGCGAGTTTCCGGCGTCGGACGGCCAGCCCGATGGAACCGCCGAGCAGGCCGACGCCGATGATGGTGATCTTCCGGAAATGCACGACGGAAGCATAAAGGATGGAGGATGGAAGATGGAAGATGGAAATGCTTTAAACCACGAAATACACGAATCACCCGAAATGGTTTTCTTTCGTGCCATTTTGCGAGGGGATGAGGTTTGTAGCTTTGGCGGTCCGGAAACACTATAGCAGTTCCAGTTAACATTGGCACAGTGGATATGCCTCTGGGAAAAGCGGCGCGCCATAGCGCCGCTTCGGCGCAACGGCGGCTGGCGCTTTGCAAACAGACGAAATATCCGCGAGATTTCCGCGTGAACGAATGAAGCCAGTTGCTGCGCCCGAGGACGGGTGCATTCCGATAAGGCCTTGATCCCCCGCCAGTTTTCTGAACAACCAATCATGCCGCTTGTACAATTAATGAAATAGCNNTCATTAATTGTACCATTCATACTGGAGCCTGTTTTTCGTAACTTCGGAGTTCGGGTTTAAACCACCAGCTTGTAGCCGACACCGTGGATGGTCAGGAGATGTTTGGGTTCGCTGCCGTTGTCGCCGAGTTTTTTCCGCAGTTGCACGATCACCTGGTCGAGCGTGCGTGTCGTGCCGTAATAGTTGTAGCCCCAGACTTCGTTCAGCAGTTTGTCGCGCGACAACACCTCGCCCGCATGCGCGTGAAAGACCTGCAACAATTTCAACTCCTTGGCTGTAAGTTCATCCACCGTTTTGCCGCGTTTGACCTGGAAAGTTTTTGGGTCAATCGTGGCTGAACCTATCTGGAAAACGTCGGCCGAATCGGCTTTGCCGCCGGCCGGTCTGACCCGACGCAACAACGCCTGGATGCGCGCCAGCAGTTCGCGCACACCAAAGGGTTTGGTCACGTAATCATCCGCACCGAGGTCAAGGCCGATGACCTTGTCAATTTCCTGGCCCTTGGCCGTGAGCATGAGGATGGGCGTGGCGACTTTTTTGGCGCGGAGCTGTTTGCAGATGTCGTAGCCGCTCAAGCCCGGCAGCATGACATCCAGCACAATGAGTGCCGGATGATGTTTGGCCACGGCGTCAAGCGCCTGGTCGCCGCGATTGCACGACGCCACGTCGTAGTCTTCGCTTTTCAGCACTTCCTCCAGACCCAGCAGGATGTGCGGGTCGTCTTCAACGATGAGAATTTTAGTTTTCATGAAATTTAACCACGGATGAACACGGATGGACACGGATTCCGGTGGGGCGAGGCTACTGACGAGCCGTTTCCGCTTCGCTTCGCCGCGCCAAGGCCGGCTCGCGAGGACGCTCGCCCCACCAATTTAAAAATCGATTCTGCGATCATCTGCGGATGCTTTTGTTTTATCCGTGTTTATCTGTGTTCATCCGTGGTTTCAATGGGTTTCAATGGCAACCGCAAAATGAAGCAGCTTCCGCCGCCGTCGCGCGGCTCATAGACCACGTCGCCGCCGTGGGCGCGCGCAATCTGCCGCGCAATGGTCAGGCCCAGACCCGAGCCTTGCACGCCGCTGCTCAACGAATCGTGCGCCCGGTAAAATTTCTCGAAAACTTTCTCCTCGCTGCCGCGCGGCACGCCGGAACCGCGGTCGAGCACCTTCACCTCCGCATGCGGCAAAGGCGATTCGCGGCGAGCCAGCTGTAGCGTGACTTCCTTTCGGTTGTCGAAATGTTTTTCTCCTTCACCTGCTTCAGTTCCCCTCGACCCGGCCCTCTCCCCGCTTGGGCGGGGCGAGGGAGTGGAAGCGGGGCCGTTTGAATATTTTTCGGCATTGGACAGCAAGTTGACGATGATTTGCGACAGCGCGTCGGCATCGCCATGCACGGAAACCGGCGTGTCCGGCAGCGTGCAATCGAACTTGAATCCGCCGGCCTCCAGGTGCGGACGGAACGTTTGCGCGGCGGCGCGAACGACTTCGACCAGATCGCACGGCTGGAAGTTGTATTTCTTCTCGCCGCGTTCCATGCGTGAAAAATCGAGCACGTTATTGATGAGCCGGGTGAGCCGCGCGGCCTCGGCGGTGATGATGTTCAGATACGAACGCTGCTTGGCTTGGTCGGTCACCCGCCCCTCGGCGAGCAGTTCGGAGAACATGCGGATTGACGTGAGCGGGGTTTTGAGTTCGTGCGAGACGTTGCCGACGAAATCGGTTTTTTGCCGCGCCAGCTTCAGTTCGGAATTCAGGCTGCGGACGATGAGCCAGCTTCCGACGCCGATGGCGAGGACCAGCACGGCGATGAGCAGACCGAGCGTGAGTTTGGCGGTTTTCGCCGTTTGCGCGAGCCGGGCGGGATTAACGAGATACGCGGCCACCTCCCAATGCGGCAGTGCGTCGCCGATTTCCGTGGCCACGAACGGACGCTTCCAATTGGCCGAAAAACCGGCCTGGGACAAAGCGACCGGTTTGGCGTTGTCGTCGAGAACCGCGACACAGATTTCATCGCGCAATTCCGGGCCGGGTTTCACCAGACCGCGCAGGCCGTCCACAACGCGGTCCAAGTTCAGCTGCGCGCCGAAGATTAAATCGGGTTCAGAGCCGAGCCGGTGCCAGAACATGAGCCGGAGTTTGTTCTGGAGGAACCGCGCGAGCATGCCGTCGGTACCGTTGCCGATAAGCTGGCCGAACTCCGCCTCGGCGGGAATCGCCTTGGATAAATTACTCTGCAACTCTTTGGCAGCGCCGGTTTCGGTCTTGATCTGGTCGGCGAGCTGGTAGCTGCTTTGCGGACTGACTTTGCGGGTTTGCGCCGCCTTGTAATTGATGGATTGAACCGGCAACTGGCTGGTGTCTCCCAATTGGCTGGAAGATTTGCCAACCCCGTCTTTCTGCTTTTCCGGCAGTTGGGCAGCGGAACCGGGCGCAACTGCCGGGCTGGCAGACGCAACTTGCTCCTGCGGCGCTGCGGCGCCAAGGGTGAGCGCCAGCGTTGGCTGCGCCGGTTTTTGGCTGGCACCGCCGCCTGACAAACCGCCGCCGGTGGCCGGCCGGTTGGCCGCTTTTCGGTCGAAATTCAAAGCCCCACTATTGTCCAGATTGTTAAATCCGGCGTTGGCGCTTTGATAAACCTCGACTGCCTCGCGATTGCCGAGGAAGCCGCCGTTGTCCGTGTAAAACGTCCGCGCCTCGGCGCGCGCGTTCGGAGCGGGTGACAATATCTGGCCCGACACCGTGACGCAAAAACCGACGTCAGCCAGCGGCCAGCGCTGGCGCAGTTCACTGTCGAACCGGGCGGCCGCCGTACGCGCGTCCCGGCCGGCCAGCAGGCTTTCGACCTGGGCGCTGAATTCCTGCTGCCGCTGGGCGAGATAATCGGAAATGTTCTGCGCGAGCGTGTCGCTCACGTGCTGGCAGAGCAGCGATTGCTGGCGTTCGAGCAGGAACTGCTGGTCGCGCAGGGAGCGCACGGCCAGCCACGCGAGCACGAGGCTCGGCAGCAGGACCGCCACCACAAAAACCAGCGCGACTTTTTTCATGGGTTTCCTTCGGGAAATATCCCAAGTCCGCGTTCATAACCAAGCTCATTCTGGCTGCAATGCGATCTCTCCTGGGAGCGCTGGCGTCCCGCCGGCCCGAACTGACGACGGACTGATCCAAATTCGCCGGCGGGACGCCGGCGCTCCCAGGGCCGTCACGTCCGACCGCTTCACTCGATCAAAAACGATACGTTGACGGTGGCGGACACGCTGATTTCGCCGGCGGAGAATGTTTCCGCGGCGTTGTCCGGCGAGCCCGCAACATCTCCAAGATTCTGAACGGCGTTTTGAAACTGTCCGTTGATTCCCCATTGCGCCCCCCAACGGTTTTGATATCCGCCCCAGCCGCCGCTCCAGTCGTTCACATTGATGTTATAAACCTTCCCGCGTTTCACGCCCAACGCCGAGGCCATGGCGTCGGCTTTTTCCTTCGCGGCCTTGATCGCCAGTTCACGAGCCTGGTCGCGATACTTCCGCAACTGCGAGGTCCGGAAGTCAATGCCATGGATGTAGTTCACGCCGTTGGTCAACAACCCGGTCACAATGCCTTCGAAATTGGTGATGGCGGTCACCCGGATTTCGATGGATTTCCTGACAATATAAGCCGCGGGTTTGACCCGGGAACTGTTGTAATCATAATCCGGAACCACGCTGATGAAATCCGTTTGCACGTCCTTGTCCTTCACCCCGGCATCCTTGAGAAAGGCGAGCGCACGGGCAATCCGCTCGTCGTTCTGTTGCCGGGCCACGTCGAGATTTTCGTCCCGCGTCTCCACCCCGACACTGAGACGGATTTCATCCGGCGCCACCTTGACCTCGGCGGAACCGGACACGTTGATTTGCGGCGGTTGGGTCATTATCTGCGAGAAGGCCGATGTGAATGACAGCGTGGCCACGGCCAGGGCGAACAGGAATCGAGTTTTCATGGTGTGAATGGGTTGATGGTGGTTGGTGGTTGGTGGTTACGAATTCACTTTGAGTTGCGCGTGTTGTAGGATTGTGACTGCAATGATTTGCGTGAGGCGCCGTCGTATTGACCGTTCATGAACTGGTCGCTGAAACCACCCAAGGTATTGGTTTCCGCCCGGATTTGAACCTGAACTTCGGCGGGCGCACCGGCGCATACCGCACTGAGCGCGACCTTCTGCGCTGCGAGCGTCGCGGCGGCCTGCTTGAAATTTCCCGCATCCGCCTCAGCAATGGCTTTGTCCTTGGCCGCGGCGGTGAGTACCAACACCTTTTCGGCATTGACGGCCGCATTGACCGACCGGTCGGCGATCGCTTCGTCGTCGGTGTAACGGATTTTCACCGTGCCGCCGGCGGATTGTTCGCTGCCGTTGTCGAGTTCGTCGGTGTAATGGACCTGGACGCGGGCGACTTCGGGTTCGGGCCGGGTCACGAGACAGCGCAGCAGGAGATAGCGGCTCTGTCCGAGGGTGAACTGGCTCAAATTCACACTGGCCTTTCGATTTTCAAATTTCTCGCTGCGCCCGATGAAGCCGAGCGGTTGCACGCCATCCGGGCAGGTGATTTCAATTTTGATTTCGCGGGCGGCGACGGTGAGCATTTCGCCCAGTTCCTTCGCGAAAATCTCCGGGAGCTTTTCCGTGTCCTGGACGTAGTAATAATTCGCATCGCTGGCCTCCGCCAGGCCGGCCATCAGGTCCTCGTTGTAATCGTCGCCGACGCCGATGGTGGTGACCGAGATGCCTTTTTCGGCGAGGTCACTGCCCAAGCGGCGCAGGTCACGCGTGGAACTCGGACCGACGTTGGCGAGACCATCGGACAGCAGGATGACGCGATTGATGCGTTTGGAGGAAAAGTATTCCTGGATTTGCCGGGCGCCGGTTTTGACTCCGGCATAGAGCGCCGTGCTGCCGCCAGCCTCGATGCCTTCAATTTTTTCCTTCAGCGCCTCCTTGTCTTCAACTTTCTGTGCCGGCACCAGCACCCGGGCTTCGTCACTGAAAATGACCAGGGAAAAAACATCGTTGGGCGCGAGGCGATCCACCAGTTGCAGGGCGGCCTGTTTCGTTTTCTCCAGCTTCGCGCCGGTCATCGAACCGGACTTGTCCAAGACGACGGCGAGATTGAGCGGGGTGCGCCGGTGTTTTTGCCGGTCGGCAATCGCATTGAGGTCAATTTTCACGACGATTTCCTGCGGCTGGCCCCGCAGCAGGACATCGCGGTCCGGAACGAGGTTCAGGTGCAGGGTTTCTCCGGCGAACAGCGGAACAGCCAGACCGGTCGCCAGACCAAGGATAAGCAGTGTTTTTTTCATACCGCAACTGTGCCTGATGGCTGCCCGAAGTTGTCATGGGCGGGTCAAAGGTTTGTAAAAAAGATGTAAGCACCAACCGCCAAAACGGTTTTGCATTTTTCCCATTTCCCATTACCCTCAGAGCATGACGCAACCGCTTGCGCTGGTTTTCTACGAAAAATTGCTGCCGGGCAGCCAGTTGGTGAACCGGCTGCAAGACCTGAATTATCGCGTGCAGGCCGTCAACGATCTGTCGGCACTCCTGCGCGGGGCGCAAAGCGAAGGCCCCATGCTGGTGGTGGTGGACCTGGAATCGAAGCGCGAAGATGTTTGCCGCGCCATTGCCACGTTGAAAGCGGATGCCGCCACCCAACACATTCCCATCATTGCGTTTGCCGGCGAACAGGCGGCGGAATTGCAGGCCGCCGCGCAAAAAGCCGGCGCGACACTGGTGGTCGGCGCGGCCACCATTGCCAGCTACCTGCCGCAGCTTTTGAACCAGGCGTTGCAGGTGTAGGCACGCGGCGGATGCTGTTGGTAACCTGTGCGCAACCTGTTTGTAACCAGCCTGAAACTTGCGCTTGACTTTGACCTGAGCGGTATTAAGATGGCCCCCTAATTGAGGCATGAGCGTTTTTGAAAAGTAATTTTAGCACGACTGAATTCCGGTCGTGTCTTTTTTGCTTTGGGGCGGGCCTCGAAAAGTCAGGAGTTAATTATGGCCAGTGGCAAAGTCAAGTGGTTCGACAACAAAAAAGGGTTTGGCTTTATCGCCCAGGATTCCGGGCAGGACGTTTTCGTGCATCACACGTCCATCACGGGTGCAGGGTTCAAAACCTTGAATGAAGGAGACGAAGTTTCCTTCGATGTTGTCCCCAGCGACAAAGGGCTGAAAGCCCAAAATGTCCAGCGCGTGACTCCGGCGTAACGCCGGGTTTCATCCGGGCAAATCCCGCGAAGCGGGAGATTTTCGTTCGCCAGCCATGAACGAAGGGGGTATTATTCCTTCATGGCTGGTTCTGCCACGACTACGGTCGAAAGCCTTTATATTCACGTCCCATTCTGCGTGCAGAAATGCGCGTACTGCGCCTTTTATTCCGAGCCGTCCAGCGGCGATCTCATCAACCGCTACGTCGCCGCGCTCATCCGCGAGCTGGAACTTGTGGCGCACGATCTTCAGCCACGCACGATTTTCTTTGGCGGCGGCACGCCATCGCTGCTCAACCTGCGCCAGTGGGAACAAATTCTCCGCGTCTTGGAGCGTTTGAACCTGTTGGGCGCGGAGGAATTCACGGTTGAATGCAATCCCGCCACCGTTTCGCCCGACAAGGCGAAACGGCTCCGCGACTTCGGAGTGAACCGCATCTCCATGGGCGTGCAGTCACTCGACGAACCATTGCTCGAACGGCTCGGCCGCATCCACACCCGTGAAATGGTCTTCAAGTCGTTCGACATCCTGCGCCGGGCCGGTTTTGACAATTTGAACCTCGACCTGATGTTCGCGATTCCCGGTCAGACGATGGAGGTCTGGCGCGCGACCCTGGCCGAGGTGCTGGCGTTCGGCAGCGAGCATTTGTCCACCTACGAAGTCATTTACGAGGACGACACGCCGCTGTTCGCGCAACTGCAGGCCGGCGAATTTGACGTGGACGAGGACCTGGCCTGCGCGATGTATGAGGAACTGGTGGAACGCGCGACGGGCGCCGGTTTCCGGCAGTACGAGGTGGCGAACTTTGCGCGGGATCGTAGAGCGGAAAAGAATGAACATCCAACATTCAACATTCAACATTCAACATCCAATGAAGGAGAACAGGGAGACAGCAGCCCTGCCGTTCAACAATCCAACAATCCAACAATCCAACAATCCATCCCCCTCCTCGCCTGCAAACACAACGTCAATTACTGGCGCGGCGGTTCGTTTTACGGGCTGGGCCCCAGCGCGACCAGTTACGTACGCGGCGTGCGGACGAAGAACTGGTCGAATACGCAGCTTTATTGCGAGCAGTTGGAAAAGGGAAAGCGGGCCATCGAATCCCGCGAGGAATTGCCGCCATTGAAACGTGCGGGCGAAACCGCCGCGTTCGGTTTGCGGATGAATGCGGGCTGGCCGTTTGCGGAATTCCGGCGCGCGACCGATTTCGATTTGCGCGACGGGTGGGCGGCGGAGATGAATCAATTGGTGGAACGCGGCTGGGGAGAAATTCTGCCGGACAGTTTTCATCTCACGCGACAGGGATTGCGTTTTGCCGATTCCGCAGCCGAATTATTTCTGCGTTGACGTAGCGGCGAGTCGGCAGACCGCCGCCAATTTTCAACCGAAATCGAACGGGAAAGCTGGCGGCTTTCTTCCGAAAGCCGCTACGAAATCATTCCGAGAACCGCGAAGCCGTGGATGGTTTGCCGGCACTACCTTTTGCCCAGCTGCTGCATTGCCAACGCACCAGCCAGGATGGAAATGACACCGCAAGTCACGTAAGGCAATGATGCGACGTGCATGTACAAGGTTGCGGCGAACAGCGGGCCGAGAATGCGTGCCAAGGCTCCGGCGCTTTGCGCCACACCGATGGTGGCACCCTGCTCATTCGCGGGCGCGAGGTTGGAAAGCAATCCGAAAAGCGGCGGTCGCGTCAGGGCGGAGCCAACCGCCAGCAGCGCCAGCGCCAGTAGCATTTTAATCCACGGCCAGTCCGTCGCGTGCAGGACGGCCAGCCACTTGAGCTGTCCGTCGCCTTTGATGAACGGCAGGAGGATCAGGCTGATGCCGGTTAGAAACAGGCTCAGTGAAATCAATTTTGGTTCGCCGAACATTTTGACCAGCCGCCCGATGGCCCCGCCCTGGATGAACGCGCCGATGATGCCGCAAAAGACAAACAGGGAGATGACCGTCATGGCAGGTTTGGTTTCGTCCACGGCAATGCCGAGGTTGAAATTGTCGCTGACGAGCAGCGGCAGGGTGCTTTCAAAACAACTGAACGCGAACGTCGCCAGGAAAAAAATCAGAATCAGCAAACCGATATTCGGTTGCGCCAAGGTATGGCCCCATTGTGCAAAATGCGGGCGCCGGGTTGCCTGGCTGGATTCCGGTTTCAAACTTTCGGCAAGGATGAAAAACGCGAGGAGAAAATTCGCCGCGCAAAGTGCTGCGGCGGTCCAGCCAGGTCCGGTGGCGCCGAAGAAATGCAGGGCAATACCGCTGAGCGCCGGACCGAAAATAAATCCCAGTCCAAACGCCATGCCGATGAGTCCCATCCGCTTGGATCGGTTTTCCGGCGGCGTGATGTCGGCGATGTAGGCCTGGGCGACGGTGATGTTGCCGCCGCAGATGCCGGCGAAGACGCGGGAGACCAGCAACGCCCAAAGCGCGGCGGTGTGATTTTCAAATCCCGACCCGACGGCGAACAAAACATAGGACAACGCCGCACCGGCGGTGCTGATGAGCAAAATGGGACGGCGGCCATGATGGTCGGAAAGTCGTCCCCAAATCGGCGAGAAAACGAATTGCATCGCGGAAAACGAGGCGATGATGGCGCCGATGACCCAGCCGCTCGCGCCGTAATGCCGGCTGAAGATCGGCACCAACGGCACGACAATGCCGAATCCGATGAGGTCAATGAAGACCGTCAGGAAAACGACGAGCAACGATGGCTTACGGTTCATTTACAACGAGCGCGCAGTTTAATTATAACGGAAAGAATTAACAGAATTTTCAGATTTAAATTTGCCGGCGAATAACTTCGTGAACAAAGAAAACAACTTTCCCTTGCCGCTAATTGAATCTAGGAGTTCTCTTATACCATGATTGATTCTATCTATAACGAAGGCGGAGGCACGCCGATTGAATTTGATCCAAAAAAGCTTAAATACAACTCGGATGGCATCCCCGTTTTGAGTGCCCGAGAAATTGAAGCCGTCGCAAACGAATTACTCCAAAAGTATTGCCCTGATGTATTGCACAAACCATCCATGACGCCGGTTGCCGAAATAATTAAACGACTTGGAGAGCGAACCGGTCTTTTATTTGCGATTGAAGATTTGGGCCATAAGGGAACAGCGAAAGTGCTCGGCAAAGCAAGTTTCCACAAAAAGACACTCTATTTAGACACTTCGTTAGATAACGAGCTAAAAGCAGCTTTCAGATTTACTGCGGCCCATGAAATTGGCCATTGGGTTTTGCATCGCTACAATTACAAGAATTGGAAATTTCAACCGCATAATGAAACAAGTGGCGGTTTGCAAGACGATGACAGCACGTTGTGTCGATTGGAAAACCGAACACAAAGTGATTGGTTGGAATTTCAAGCAAATGTGTTTGCCGCATCGCTCGTCACTCCTCGTGAAATGTTCATTGTTGCGCTAAAGCAAATACAAAAAACCATCGGTATTGATAAGAACATCGGACGAATTTATCTTTCGAATGCGCAGTACAGTCGTCGAGATTACGAAACAACTGTAAGTCAGTTGGCCCAAGTTTTTCATGTTTCAAAAAAATCAGTGCGTGTTCGAACAAGAACATTGCGGCTAATCGAAGGCGAGGACAGAAACGAGAACAAAACATGCCGAATAAATCCATTCACAGTTCTGACATCACTGCAAAATTAGAGACAGTTGATTAAAGCCCTCTTTCTAGGGTTTTTCAAAGATTCTTGTCCGGGTTATTCACAGAAATCGCTCGAGAAAAGAGAGTTCTTCACACCTGTTAGCAACGTACAATTTCATTTGAATTGGTTCCTGATAACTAATCGGAAATGATTGATTCCGTTTCCGAGACCGCCGGGGCCGCGGCTGATTTGAAAAAGACGCGCAGACAGAAGGCCGCGCAGCAGCGCGGCCCTACCGTGGACCGGTTGCCGCCGCATTCGCCGGAGGCCGAGCAGGGTGTGCTGGGTTGCGCGCTGCTGTCGCCAAACGAATGCGTGGGCGAGTGCATCGAAAAGCTCAAGGATGGCGGCCAGGAGGTTTTCTACGACCTGCGGCATCAGACGATTTACGAAATGCTGGCGGCCATGTTCAACGAACGGATGCCCATTGACGTCATCACTGTTCAACAACGCCTCAAGGACAAACAACTTTTGGAACAGGTCGGCGGCATTGCCTATCTGGCGCAACTTCAGGATGCCGTGCCGAGCGCGGCGAATCTTTCCTACTATCTCGACATCGTCCAGGAAAAATTCCTGCTGCGGAAAATGATTGCCACCTGCACGAACGTGGTCGGGCGGGTTTATGATTACGAAGGCGAAGTGGATGCGCTGCTGGACGAGGTGGAGCGCGACATTCTGCGCATCAGCGAATCGCGCGCGCAAGGCAGCGTGCTCTCAACCAAGGAACTGGTGGGCAAGGCCATCGGGACGATTGAAAATTATTTCAGCCGCAAAGGCGTGTTGAACGGGCTGGCCACGGGCTTCACGGATCTGGACCGGATAACGGACGGTTTGCACGGGAGTGAAATGATCGTCATTGCCGCCAGGCCATCCATGGGAAAAACGTCCCTCGCGATGAACATCGCGGAGCACGTGGTGCTGGAGCAAAAATTGCCGGTGGCCGTGTTCAGCCTGGAAATGAGCGCGGAGGCGCTGGTGTTGCGCATGATGTGTTCGCTCGCGCGGGTGAATCTGCGCAGCATCCGCGAAGGTTTCATGAGTGAATCGGATTTCCCGAAGCTGACCAGCGCGGCGGGCCGGCTGGCGGGCGCGCCGTTGTTCATTGATGATTCGGCGGCGCTTTCGATTTTGCAACTGCGGGCGCGGGCGCGGCGGCTGGCGCAGCAGCACGGCATCAAGCTTTTCGTGATTGACTACCTGCAACTGCTCCATTCTACTGCGCGCCGGGCACAGGAAAACCGGCAGCAGGAAATCTCGGACATTTCCAGCGGCATCAAGGCGCTGGCGAAGGAATTGAAGGTGCCGGTGCTCGTGCTCAGCCAGTTGAACCGCGAATTGGAGCGGGACAAAAGCCGCAAGCCGCGGTTGTCCGATTTGCGTGAATCGGGCGCGATTGAACAGGACGCCGACGTGGTGGGTCTGCTGTACAAGCCGAATGCCGGCGAAGACGAAGATGGCGCCGGAGTGGAAGAGCTGGATGGACTGCCGATTAATTTGTTGATTGCGAAACAGCGCAACGGCCCCACGGGCGATGTGAACTTAACCTTTTTGAAACCGTACACTCGTTTTGAAAGCGCAGCCAAAGTCAGCGACGAAGACGTGCCGGTGGACCAATAGACGATGAAATTATTTTCCCGCCTGTTCGGAATCTGGCTGTTGCTCGGCTGCGCGTCAGCCGTGTGGGCGCAGCCGGCCGGCCCAAAAATTGACCGTGTGGACGTGAAGTATATCGGCCCGGCGTCGGTCAGCGAACCATTCGTTCGTTCCAACATCCGCCTCAAAGCCGGCGCCATTTATCTTCCCATGGCCACCGAGGACGACATCCACGCGCTCTATGCGACCGGGCAGTTTTACAACATCCGCGTCACGGCGGAACCGGCCGATGACGGGGGAGTGGTGCTTACCTACGTGGTGCAGGTGCGGCCGCGGCTGACGGACATCAAGATTGAGGGCAACAAAAAACTCAGTGATTCCAAAATCCGGAAAAAAATCACCGCGAAAGTCGGCCAGCCGTTCGACGAGCAGAAAATGTTCAGCGACTGCCAGGAAATCCAGAAGCTTTACGAAAAATATGGCCGGGCCGGCACCCGGGTGAAATATGTTCCGAACATTGACGAGAATGCGGGACGGGGCACGGTCACCTTTGAAATCACCGAAGCGCAAAAGATCAAAATCAAGGAGATTGATTTCATCGGCACGGCGGCTTTCTCCCAAAAGGAACTGCGCAAACAACTCAAGACCAAACGGCGCTGGATGTTCTCCTGGCTGACGGGCAGCGGCGTGTTCCGGGAGGACGATTTCGACGACGATCACGACCAGCTCGCCGAGTTTTACCACAGTCGCGGGTATCTTGATTTTGAAATCAAGGACGCGAAGCTCGATCACCCGGCGACCAACAAAATGGTGATTCGCTTTTACCTTTATGAAGGGCGGCAATACAAGGTCGGCTCGGTCACCTTTACCGGCAACAAACTTTTTAATGCGGAGGAAATCCAGCGCGGCCTGCAATCTGTCCACAACTTCGAGCATTCCAAGGATAAGCTCGGCCCGCATGGCCTGGTGATGGACGTCGGCGACATTTTCACGCCCGGCGGCCTGGACAAGGACACGCAGGCCATCGAGGATTTTTACGGCAGCAAGGGTTACATTGACGTGGTGCGAGGACCGACGCTGCGCGCCGAGTACATTCCAAACGTGGACACGGGCACGATGGACCTGGAATTTCAAATCAAGGAAGGGGAGAAATCCCACGTCGAAAAAATTGACATCCGCGGCAACAACAAGACCAAGGACAAGGTCATCCGCCGCGAACTGGCCATTTCACCGGGCGAAACCTTCGACATGGTGCGTGTCAAAATCAGCAAACAGCGTCTCGAAGGCTTGCAGTATTTCGACAAGGTGGACATGCGGCCGGAGGCGACCGACCCGCCGATTGCCGGGCGCAAGGATTTGATCGTAAACGTGGAGGAAGAGAACACCGGCAACTTCATGCTTGGCGTGGGCTTCAGTTCGGTGGATGCGCTGGTGGGTTACGCCGAGGTGACCCAGGGCAATGCCGACCTGTTCAACCCGCCCACGTTCACCGGCGCCGGCCAGAAACTCCGGCTGTATATCGCGCTCGGCACCGAGCGCCAGGACTACGAACTTTCGTTCGTCGAGCCGTGGTTTTTGAACCGCAAACTCTCGTTCGGTGTGGACCTTTACCGGCATCAATGGAACTTTGAGAGTCCGAATAACATTTATGATGAAGACCGGACCGGCATGCGCCTGAGCCTGACCCGCGCGTTGTGGAGCGACTTTCTCATCGGCAGCGTCAGCTACACCATTGAAGACGTGGGCATTTCCCTGAACAGCGGGTTTCATGGTGGTGAAGTCCCGACAGTAGGTGGTGTCCCAACACTCACCGCGCGAAATGTGCCAAATGCCATCCTCGATCAAACCGGGGATCATACTTACCAGCGCTTCGGCGTCACGCTGGCCTACGACACGCGCAACAGCACGCAACTGCCCAATCATGGCCAGCGGACGGAAATTGACCCGGAAATCAGCATCGGCGACACCACGTATTACAAAGTTGAAGCCAAAACCGCCTGGTATTTCCCCGGCCTGTTCAAAGGCCATGTGATTGAGGCGGTCGGACGCGCCGGGATTGCGGACAGTTTGAGTTCCGGCGACGTGCCGTTTTACGACCGGTATTATCTTGGCGGCCTCTATTCGCTGCGCGGTTTCAGATACCGCAGCATTGCCCCGCGTGAAGCGCCTGATCCGTTCGCGATACACGTGGTGGAGGATCCGATTGGCGGCGACAGTTACTGGATGGGCTCGGTGGAATACAGTCTGCCCATTTTTGAAAAGGAAAACGGCCCCGGCGTGCGCTTCGCGATGTTTTACGATGTCGGCGACGTTGGCGCGCAACCCCATTCGTTTTCAGGAAATTTTGATGACAACTGGGGTTTCGGCCTGCACATCAACATCCCCAAACTCGGCCCGTTACGGCTTGAATATGGCGTGCCCATCAATCATGATCAATACAACGGCAGGTCCGGCCGGTTCCAATTCGGTGCCGGCTTTTCCCGTCCTTTTTAAAATGAACCGTTTTGCCAAAAAAATTCTGTCAACGGGGATTGGCGGGCTTGCCTTGGGCCTGCTGGTGTTGCCGGCCCCGGCGGCGCAACCCGTCGCCATGCCGGCCAATCTGCCGCTTTACTTTGAGGCCAACCAGGGGCAGGCCAATGTCCCGGCACAATTCATCGCCCGTGGACTCAATTATCAATTTTTAATTGCGCCGACCGAAGCCCAAATCGTGCTTCGCAAGACCACCGCCGAATCCGCCGTCGTGCGGATGCAATTCGTCGGCGCCAATGCGCAGGCACCAGTCAGCGGTGACGCTGAATTGCCCGGTAAAATCAATCACCTCACCGGTAACGACCCCGCGCAATGGCGCGTAGGTCTGGCCATGTTTGCCAAAGTCCGCGTCAGCGGGCTTTATCCCGGCGTCAACCTGGTTTACTACGGCAACCAGCAGCAACTTGAATATGATTTCGACATCGCGCCCGGTGCCAACCCGCAGGCCATTGCTATTCATTTCGACGGCGCGGACAAAATTTCGGTCAACGCGCAGGGCGAACTGATTTTGAGTCTGGCGGGTGGTGAAATTCGCCAGCCAAAACCCGTGATTTACCAGGTGATGGATGGTGTGCGGAAAGAAATCGCCGGTGGTTACCGCTTGGTGGACGCGCACACGGTGGCCTTTGCCATCGGCCAATATGACCGCAGTCAGCCGCTGGTCATTGATCCGGTTTTGAGTTATTCGACTTATTTCGGCGGCAGCGCCGGCGAAACGGCTTATGCCGTAGCTTTGGACGCGAGTGGGAATGTTTACATCACCGGCCAGACCTTTTCCAAAGAGTTTAGCACGACCAATACTTTTTCCACACCGGGCGCCTTTCAAACGAATTTTGCCGGTGGCAAATTGACCGGTGACGCCTTTGTCTTCAAGCTGTATGCTTCAAATGGCGTTCCGGCTTACATCACTTATCTCGGCGGCAGCGCCGATGACGGTGCCTTCGGCGTGGCCGTGGATGCCGCCGGCAATGCCTATGTGACCGGCTTCACGGATTCACCGGATTTCCCTGTCACCAACAGCATTCCCGGTGGTGTTCCAGGACTTCCCAATTCTACAAACATCAGCGGCATACTGGATAAAAGTTTTGGCTATTATCCGGTTGACGCCTTCGTAACAGAATTGGATCCCAGCGGCTCCAAATTGATTTATTCAACCTATCTCGGTGGGTCCGGCATGGACTGCGGCCTGGGGATTGCCGTGGATACAGCAGGCGCTGCTTATGTAACCGGATTCACCTATTCCAGCAATTTCCCGACAGTCAACGCGTTGCAGAAACAGGCCTGTACTAATTCCTTTTACTTCAACGCCAATGCCTTTATCGCCAAAATCAGTCCCGGCGGCACCAACCTTGCTTTTTCCACTTACTTCGGCGGCATCAACTTTGACGAAGGCAGAGGCATCGCCGTGGACACCAATACTGGATGTGTCTATGTGACCGGCTTCACCGCCTCGACCAATTTCCCCACCGTCAACGCGGTGGTTCAACAACTGGTCTGGACAAACATCGAGGTAACCCGCTCGAGCACCAACTATGTACCCATCACCAATTCCTTGGACGGTTATTTGCTGAACGGTTGTTTGACGAACAAGACTTCCAGCTTTGATGCTTTTGTCGCCAAATTCGATTCCACCGGCACGAACCTGCTGTATTCCACCTTCCTCGGCGGTACCAATAACGACATGGCTTATTCCATCGCCGTTGACACCAACGGCGCCGCCTATGTGACCGGGTGGACCGTTTCAACCAATTTCCCAAACACCCTCGGCACGAGCATCCCCGGGCTTCACTCGTTCGTGGCAACCAACATCTCGCTCGGCGTCCTGGCCACCAATGTTTTCCTGACCAAAATCGTCACCGTCGTCACCAATGGAACTACGAATGCGGTTATTGCCTGGTCCGCCGTGTTCGGCGGCGAAGGCGTGGACATCGGCTACGGCGTGGCGGTGGACCCGGCGGGTGAAGTGTTTGTGACCGGCTCGGCTTCCTCGACCAATTTCCCAACCTTCAACGTTCCCACCTTGATGCGCTATACCAATTCCGGCAAGAGCGACGCGTTTGTCATTGCGTTCAATACCAACGCCACCGCCTTGCTGTATTCCACCTACCTCGGTGGCAAGAAAAATGATTATGGCTATGGGATCGCGGTGTACACAAATGGTGATGCCTACGTCGTCGGCCAGACACTCTCCACGAACTTCCTGACACTCATCGCCGATTATCCCACCCGCAACGGCACGAACGACGCCTTCTTGACCAAGATCATGCTGACGGTGCAGCCGCCGGTGATCACGACACAACCACCGATAAGCCAAACGAACTCGGTGGGTTCATTTATGTTGTTCAGCGTTACAAACAGCGGAACGCCGCCTTTCTTTTTTCAATGGCAAGTCGGGACGAACGTGGTGGTCGTGACGAATCTGGTGGACGGGACCAACCTGGTGGTGACGAATCTGATGGATGCGAGGAACCTGGTGAATGGGGGGAATATCAGCGGCGCAACCACCAACAGTAGCGCAACCAACAGCGTGTTGACCATCGGCCCCGCGCAGGTCACCAACAGCGGTTTCTATCAGCTCATCGTCACGAACTACGGAGGATCGGTGACCAGTATTATCGCCGGCTTGACGGTGACAAATGTCCCGCCGACGATCACGTTGCAACCGTTAAGCCAAACGAACGGGGTGGGAACGACTGTGACCCTGGCTGTCATCGCGACCGGGACGCCGCCGTTCAGTTACCAATGGTGGGTGAATGGGACGAACTTGGTGGAGAATGGAACCATTAAAAATGGCCCGACCATCAGCGGCGCGACCAGCAATGTGCTGACCATCAAGAATGTGCAACTGACCAACGGCGGCAGCTACACGGTCATCGTCACGAATATTGCCGGATCGGCGACCAGTTCCAATGCCGTCCTGACGGTGCTATCGTCGCCAGTAATCGAAGTGCAACCAACCCCAACCAACCAGGTGATGGCAGTGGGATCAACTGCGGCCTTTTTCGTCAACGCCATCGGAACGGTGCCGTTGCATTACCAATGGTGGTTGAATGGAACGAACCTGGTGAAGAATGGAATCATTAAAAATGGCCCGACCATCAGCGGCGCGACCACCAATGTGCTGATCATCAGAAACGTGCAGACGAACGACAGTGGCAGCTACACGGTCAGCGTCATGAACATTGCCGGATCGGTGACCAGTTCCAATGCGCAATTGACGGTGACGAATATCCTGCCGACGATCACGCTGCAACCGAAAAGCCAAACGAACGGGGTGGGAACGAAAGTGACCTTTACAGTCACCGCCACCGGGACGGCGCCGTTGAGTTATCAGTGGCAGGTCGGGACAAACCTGGTGACCGCGACTGTGACCAACGTGTTGAGCGGGGTGACAAACGTTGTGACCGTGACAAACCTGGTGAATGGGGAAAATATCAGCGGCGCAACCACCACCAACCTGACCATCAAGAATGTGCAGACGACCAATGGCGGTTACTACCAGGTCATCGTCACAAACTACGGAGGATCGGCGACCAGTTCTGTCGCCAGCCTGACGGTGCTTTCGTCGCCAGTGATCTTTGTGCAACCAATAGGCCAAACGAACGCGGTGGGATCGAATGCGTCCTTTACCGTCACCGCAATCGGAACGGTGCCGTTGCATTACCAATGGTGGGTGAACGGGACGAACCTGGTGAAGAATGGAAGCCATAAAAATGGCCCGATCTTCAGTGGCGCAACCACCACCAACTTGACCATCAAGAATGTGCAGATGACCAACAGCGGAAGCTACACGGTCGTCGTCACGAACATTGCCGGCTCGGTCACCAGTTCCAATGCCGTCCTGACGGTGACGAATATCCCGCCAGAGATCACGCTGCAGCCGACGAATCAGACAGTGGCGGCGGGGTCGAAAGTGACCTTTGCTGTCACCGCCACCGGGACGGCGCCGTTGAGTTATCAGTGGCAGGTGAACGGAACGAAACTGGTGAAAGGAAGCATTAAAAATGGCCCGACCATCAGCGGTGCGACCACCGCCAGCCTGACCATCAAAAATGTGCAGACGAACAACAGCGGAAACTACACAGTTATCGTCACGAATATTGACGTCATTGCCGGGCCGATAACGGCAACCAGTTCCAATGCGTTTTTGACGGTGGTATCATCGCCGATGATCACAGTGCAACCAACAAACCAGACACTGGTGGTGGGATCGAAAGTGACCTTTGCAGTCACCGCCATCGGGACGGTGCCGTTGAAGTACCACTGGCAGGTGAACGGGACGAATCTGGTAAACGATGGCAGCATTAGTGGCGCAACCACCGCGAACCTGACCATCAAGAATGCGCAGACGAACAACAGCGGAGACTACACGGTTGTCGTCACGAACATTGCCGGATCGGTGACCAGTTCCAATGCCGTCCTGACGGTGGCATCATCGCCGGTGATCACAATGCAACCAACCCCAACGAACCAGGCCGTGGCGGTGGGATCGAAAGCGACCTTTACTGTCGCCGCAGTTGGGATAAAGCCGTTGAGATACCAGTGGCAGGTGAACGGGACGAACCTTATAAACGGGAGTAACATTAGTGGCGCGACCACCAATGTGTTGACCATCTACCCCGCGCAGACAAACAACAGTGGCACCTATACGGTCGTCATCACGAACATCGCCGGTTCGGTGACCAGTTCCAATGCGGTCCTGACGGTGGTGCGGTTAATGGTTGTCGCGTGGGGGGACAATGATTATGGCCAGACCAATGTGCCCGTAGAGGCGACCAATGTGATGGCGATTGCCGGCGGCGGCTTTCATAATCTGGCGCTACAGACCAACGGCACGGTGGTGGCTTGGGGGGCCGATGACTACGGCCAGACCAATGTGCCCGCAGATTTAACCAATGTGGTGGCCATTGCCGCCGGTTATGCGCATAGTCTGGCGCTCCAGGCCAATGGCACGGTGGTAGGTTGGGGGGCAGGTACCAACAATACCGGTTCGTTTCCTGAGTACGGACAGGTCATGGTACCCGCTGATTTGACCAATGTGGTGGC